>CAMWIG010000028.1 GCA_947174295.1 uncultured Alistipes sp.
ATGCCGAGGCGAGAAAACGAAGGCGACAGCCAACGTTTTCGACAAGCCGAGCGCAATCGAGCTTGCTCAAATTGCCGAGGCGAGAAAACGAAGGCCGAAAGGCCGGCATTTAACCGTTTATTTCGATTATGACCAACGATTGGAAAGAGCGTCTGGGCATGGTCTACTCGACCGACCCCGACTATCAGTACACCACACGCGAAGAGGAGGAGACGCCGACTCTCCCGCCCTCGCAGCAGAATCTGCGCATATGGCTCGACCGCAAGCACCGCGCCGGAAAGACTGCGACCATCGTCCGCGGCTTCGTCGGCACGGACGACGACCTCGCGGCGCTGGCCCGCATGCTCAAATCGAAGTGCGGCGTGGGCGGCTCGGCCAAGGAGGGCGAGATAATCATTCAGGGCGACCACCGCGACCGCGCGGTCGACATACTAACCGCCGCAGGATACCGTTGTAAGAAGGCGGGCTCCTGACGCACGCGCACCGACTATCAGTTGAAAAGGCTTCTCACCATACTGCTCTTCGCATTCGCTCTGCTCACGGCGGAGCGCGTCTCGGCGCAGTATTACAGCTGGGGCACCGACCCCGCCGAGCTGCGCTGGCGCACGATTCGCACCGACGACGTGCAGATTATCTACCCCGACACGGTCGAGGGCATCGCACGGCGCACGCTCCACTACATCGACCGCGTGCGGCCCTACATCGACTACGGATTCCGCTACCCGGCACTGCGGCTGCCCTTCGTCATGCACCCCGAGAACTTCCGCTCGAACGGTCTTGTGATGTGGCTGCCGAAGCGTGTGGAGTTCCTCACCTCGCCGGCCGTCGAGAGCTACTCCATGCCGTGGTGCAAGCAGCTGGTGGCGCACGAGTACCGACACGCCGTGCAGTACAACAACCTCAACCGCGGAGTGATACGCGTGCTGAGCTGGATACTCGGACAGCAGGGCTCGACGGTCGGGCTGCTGTTCATGCCCACGTGGCTCATCGAGGGCGACGCCGTGATGTCCGAAACCGAGATGTCGTCGTTCGGACGAGGCCGTCAGCCGTCGTTCTCCATGGAGTTCCGCGCGATAGGCAACATCGCCACCTCGCGCAGGAACATCGACAAGTGGTTCTGCGGCTCCTACCGCGACAACGTCCCCGACCACTACCACATAGGATACCAGATAGCCTCCTACTCCTACGACCGCTACGGCCCGACGCTGTGGAGCGACGTCGCCCACTACGCCGTGCGCAACCCCTACGTGATTTTCGCCACCTACGTCGGCCTGAAAAAATACGCCGGCACCACCGTGCACGCGCTCTTCAACGACACGTTCACCGACCTGAACCGCTACTGGGACTCGCTGCCCGACGTCGACGACTCGGCGCGGCGGCTCCGTCCCCGGCCCAAGAGCTACACGACCTACTCGCACCCCGAGTTCCTGCCCGACGGCAGCATCCTCGCCCTGAAAGAGGACTACGACCGCCCTTCGCGCTTCGTGACCATCGACCCCGCGACGGGCTGCGAACGGCGGCTGCGCTTCACGGGTGCGGTCTCGACCCGTCCTGCGGCGGCGGGCGGACGCGTGTGGTGGACCGAATACCGCCGCAGCATGCTCTACGAGCAGAAGGTGGGCTCGCAGCTCTGCTACATGGATATCGACGGCGGCAAGACCCGCACCGTCCACGGACGCCGCAATGCGCTGTATCCCACACCGACGGCCGACTCGCTCGCATGGATAGAGTATCTGCCCGACGGCAGCTACCACTTCGCCACGGCCGACCGCGACGTCACCGAAGCATCCTTCCGCCGCACGGCGCTGCCTCGGCACAAGGAGATACACGGACTTGCCTGGGACGACGTCACGCGCCGCCACTACGTGCTGGTCACCGACGACGACGGCATGCACATAGCCCGCATCGAGCCCTCGGGCGACCTGCTGCCCGTAACCCCTGCGGCCTACGTCACGCTGAGCAACCTGCGTGCAGGCGGCGGAAAGCTCTATTACGGCTCGATAGTCTCGGGCAAGGACGAGGTCTTCGTGCTCGATCTGGCCGACACCGCGCGGCAGCAACGCATCTCGACCTCGCGCTACGGCTCGTTCCAGCCCGCGGCATCGGCCGACGGGCGCCGCATCGCCATGACCGTCTACGACCGTTCGGGCTACATGGCCGCCGTGCAGACGGCCGACTCGCTGCATGACGAACCCTTCGCGGCGCTGCCCGCCGACCTGGTCAACCCGCCCCGCAAACGGTGGAACGTCATCAACCTCGACACGGTGCGCTACACGCCGGCCGACTCCGCAGCCTCCCGCCGCGAGCACCCGTCGAAGCGTCGCCGCCGCATCACGCACCTGTTCAACGTCCACAGCTGGATGCCCGTAGCATTCAGCCCGTTCGACGCGGTCGACGAACACAACATATCGCTCAACGCGGGCGCTACGGTCATGTCGCAGAATCTGCTGTCGAACACCGAGGCCTACGCCTCCTACGGCTACAACCGCGCCGAAGGGTCGATCGTCCGGGCCGGACTGCGCTACTACGGACTCGGCGTGAACCTCTCGTTCGACGCCCACTACGGCGGCAACCAGATGTTCTACTCCATAACGCCCGTAAACAACGAGGGAATAACCGAGTACCAGACTCTTCCGCATCCCGACAGATACTACTCCGTGTCGCTCGGCGCCACTCTGCCTCTGATGCTCAACCGCGGCTATCACACGCGCGTAGTAACGCTCTCCACGGCATGGAACTACTCCAACGGCATGGTGGCCAACGTCGGCCGCATCACCTACGACCCGCTGACGCACAGCGTCACCAACCTGCAACGCATCGGATTCAGCGAGGGCCTGCACAAAATCGTCGTCGGCGCAGGCTTCTCCGACCAGGTGCGCATGGCGCACCGCGACTTCCTGCCGCGCTGGGGATTCGCCCTCTACTCCAACTTCGCGTTCAACCCCGCCAACAGCTATTTCAGCGACCTCGTGTCGACCTACGCGCGACTCTACGCCCCCGGCCTGCTGCCCCACCACTCGCTCGCGCTCGAAGCCGAGTACCAGACGTCGGTGCGCGGACGCAAACTGCATCAGGGCGTCACGTGGCAGAGCGGCAACACGCAGCTGGGCTACAAGTCGTCGCGGCTGATTCCCCACGGCTTCTCCTCGGCCGAAATATCGGCCGACGACTACGTGGCCGCCTCGGCGACATACCGTTTTCCGCTCTGCTACCCCGAAGGCGGCATTCCGTCGGTGCTCTACATAAGCCGCATAAGGCTCGGTCTGGGCGTCGACTACGCGCAGTTCAACTTGCAGCGCGGATTCACGCGCGGAGTGCGTCGTCTGTGGGCCTACGGCGGCGAGGCGACGTTCGACGTCAACTTCTTCCGCATGCCGCAGTCGGGCACGGTCTCCATAACGCTCTCGCTCTATAAACCGAGCGGAAAGCCGCTCACGTTCCAGGCCGGCATCGGCATGCCGTTCTGACAGACGGCGCGGCGGACTCCGCCCGCGGAGAACCGACCGAACGGAATATGAAAAAATCCGAAATAAATTGCTAATTTTGCACCGTTGAAACAGCTATCGAAATGAAGTCTCTGAACAATACCGGTTCCACGCGCCGCATCGTGCGCTGGCTGTGGATTTTAGCGGCGATTCCATTCGTCTCGCTATTCGTCATGTTGTCGCTCACGGCCGCGGGTGCGTTCGGCCGCATACCCTCGTTCGAGGAGCTCGAAAATCCGAAAAGCAACCTCGCCACCGAGATATACTCCGAAGACGGCAAGGTCATCGGAACATTCTTCGTGCAGAACCGCTCCTACGTGCAGTACGCCGATCTCTTCTCGCGCGACTCCACGCTGCACACCTCGATCGACGGCCGCGAGGTGCCGCCCATCGTCGCGGCGCTCATCGCCACCGAAGACCGGCGTTTCAACAGCCACTCGGGCATCGACATTCCGTCGCTGTTCCGCGTGGGCATCAAGACCATCGCGCTGCGCAACTCGTCGCAGGGCGGCGGCAGCACCATCACCCAGCAGCTGGCCAAGAACCTCTTCCCGCGCGATACGGTGACCCGGCGCGGCAAGATAGTGCGCATGTCGAAGCTCGTCTGCTCGAAGTTCAAGGAGTGGATTACGGCCCTGAAATTGGAGTACAACTACACCAAGGAGGAGATTGCGGCCATGTATCTCAACACCGTGGAGTTCGGCTCGAACTCCTACGGCATCAAGTCGGCGGCGAGCACCTTCTTCAACAAGCTGCCCGAGGAGCTCAACATTCAGGAGGCAGCGATACTTGTCGGCGTCGTGAACGCTCCGACGCGCTACTCGCCCGTGCGCAACCCCGAAAACGCCATCGCACGGCGCAATCTCGTCCTCTCGCGCATGGCCGAGGTCGGAGCCATCACGCGCAGCGAGTGCGACTCGATAAGCGCCCTGCCGATAATCCTCAACTACCGCCCTATCTCGCACAACGAGGGTCACGCCACCTACTTCCGCGAGATGCTGCGACTGGTGATGAACGCCCAGCGCCCCGTGCGCCGGCAGTTCTACACCGAGTGGGACTACGAGCAGGCTGTCAAGGAGTACGAGGAGAACCCGCTCTACGGCTGGTGCCACAAGAACCGCAAGGCCGACGGCGAACCCTACAACATCTACCGCGACGGTCTGAAAATCTACACCACAATCAACTCCTCGATGCAGACCTACGCCGAGGATGCCGTGCAGAAACAGCTCGCCTCGGTGATTCAGCCCCGCATGGATGCTCAGGTGCGCAACACGGGCGTGCTGTTCATCGACACCTCGAAAGAGGAGCGCGAGCGCATCATGCGCCGCGCCATGCGCTACTCCGATCGCTACCGCGAGATGAAGAGCGCCGGCGCGAGCGAAAAGGAGATTTACGCGAGCTTCGACCGTCCGTGCGCCATGAAGGTATTCACCTACCGCGGCGAGCGCGACACGACGATGACCCCGCGCGACTCGATTCTCCACCACAAGCGAATCATGCGCGCGAGCTTCGTGGCCATCGACCCCCATACGGGCCACGTGAAGGCCTACGTCGGCGGCCCCAACTTCCGCTACTTCAAGTACGACATGGCCAAGCAGGGCAAGCGTCAGATAGGCTCGACGATAAAACCCTTCATCTACACCTTCGCCATCGACCACCTCGGACTGACGCCCTGCACGCCCGTGCCCAACATACCCGTGACAATCGAGACTCCGAACGGTACGGTATGGTCGCCCAAGGAGGCGGGACGCGTCGAGTACGACGGCGTGACATATCCGCTGCAATGGGGACTCGCCCGCAGCCGCAACAACTACTCGGCATGGATAATGAAGCAGGCCAAGCAGCCCGAAGCCGTCGCCGACTTCATCCACAACATGGGCATCCGCAGCTTCATCGACCCGGTCTACGCCATGTGCCTCGGCTCGTCGGAGTCGAATGTCTTCGAGCTGGTCAGCGCCTTCACCACCTTCGCCAACGAGGGCGTGCACAACGACCCGATATTCGTCACGCGCATCGAAGACCGTCAGGGCAACCTGATTTCGAGCTTCATCCCGCAATCGCAGGACGCCATCGGCGAACGCACGGCCTACACCATGTTGCAGATGTTGCAGAACGTCGTCAAACACGGCACGGGCTACCGCATGGTGTCGCAGTACGGCATGCGCGACGTCGAGATGGGCGGCAAGACCGGCACGTCGAACGAAAACCGCGACGCATGGTTCATGTGCGTGACGCCTAACCTCGTAGCCGGCTCGTGGGTCGGCGGCGAAGACCAGTCGGTGCACCTTCGTTCGGGCGGCGAGGGCAGCGTGATGGCGCTGCCGATAGTGGGCGACTTCTTCACCAAGGTCTACGACAATCCGCGTCTGGGCGTAAGCCGCAGCGACATGTTCAACCGGCCGGCTGTGATTCCGACCTACGACTGCAAAGGTCTGGCGGCAATCGAGCAGACGGAGGGCGGCGCAGCCGTCGATATCGAGGACGAATTCTTCGACTGACGGCCCGAATCGACTGCGCGATGAATCAATTCACAGAAAACGACACAAAAAAAATAATATACCACAATGAAAGTTGCAATCGTAGGCGCGAGCGGCGCCGTCGGTCAGGAGTTTTTGAAGATACTCGAAGAGCACTCGTTCCCGCTGGACGAGCTTCTTCTGTTCGGGTCGGAGCGCAGCGCCGGCCGCAAGTACACGTTCCGCGGGCAGGAGCTTACCGTTAAGCTCCTGCAACACAACGACGACTTCCGCGGCGTCGACATAGCCCTCGTATCGGCCGGCGGCGGCACGTCGAAGGAGTTCGCCGGGACGATAACCAAGCACGGCACGCTGATGATAGACAATTCGAGCGCCTTCCGCATGGACGACGACGTGCCTCTGGTGGTTCCCGAGGTCAACCCCGAGGATGCTCTCGACGCACCGCGCCGCATCATCGCCAACCCCAACTGCACGACGATTCAGATGGTCGTGGCGCTGAACGCCATCGAGAAGCTGTCGCACATCCGCCGCGTGCACGTGTCGACCTACCAGTCGGCCAGCGGAGCCGGTGCGCAGGGCATGGCCGAACTGGAACAGCAGCACAGCGATTTGGCGGCTGGCCGCGACGCCAATGTCGAGAAGTTCGCCTACCAGCTGGCATACAACGTCATTCCCCACATCGACGTCTTCACCGACAACGGCTACACCAAGGAGGAGATGAAGATGTTCAACGAGACGCGCAAAATCATGCACTCCGACATCCGCGTGTCGGCCACCTGCGTCCGCGTGCCCGTTCTGCGCGCCCACTCCGAGAGCGTGTGGTTGGAGACCGAACGCCCCGTGACGGTCGAGGAGGCCCGCGCGGCATTCGCCGCAGCCGAGGGCGTGGTGCTCATGGACGAACCCGCCGACAAGGTCTACCCCATGCCGCTCTTCATCGCCGGCAGGGAACCCGTCTACGTCGGCCGCATACGCCGCGATTTGACGTGCGACAACGGACTGTCGTTCTGGTGCGTGAGCGACCAGATAAAGAAAGGCGCAGCCCTCAACGCCGTGCAGATTGCCGAATGGCTGATTAAGCATAATTAACAATCGGGGACGGGAGGTCGGCGCCGTCTTCGCCGCCCCGCCCGCCGAACAGAACGCAACGCGGAATCCGAACGGCATTCATCGCCGAATAATCTGCCGCCGGGCGCGTCGCAAATACCGAACACCCCGCATTCTTCGTGGAATGCGGGGTGTTTCGTATATTCCCTGAGGCTACTCGGTGAACGCTATCGCCTCGCCGTCGACCAGCACCTCGCCGAACAGTGCGGCGGTGGTATTCTTGCTGTCGCCGCTGTTCGATGCCAGACCGACGCACACCGTCTCCGGCAGCTCCGCGAAGCTCGACTTGCGGGTCGCGCCGAACGTCGCTCCGCCGTCGAGCGAATAGCTCAGCAGCACGTCGCCGCCCGAACGTTCGAGCCGCAGCACGGCCTTGGCGCCGGTGACGGTCGCAGGAGCCGACATGCCGCCGCGGCTCGCATTGCCCGAAGCCACACGATGCGAGTAGTAATATGCCGAGGCAGGGCCTACGGCGACCATGGAGTGGAGGAATGCAGTAGCCGAAGCCGACACGTCGGGAGTCAGCATGATACCGGCCAGCGACTGGTTGCCCGTTGTCTTGGTCGACTCGTAGGACTCGACGACGGCCGTCATTACGAAGTCGCCCGTAATCCGGCGGTACACATAACCGAACGTCTGCGCGCCGCTCTCGAACTTGCCGCAGGCGGTAATCGACACGCCGCCGTCGACGGCCGCCACGGCGCTCGACGCCGAGTTATAGTCGCAAATCATCCAGCCGTTGGCAAGCTCCACCGGGTTGGGAACCACCGGGTCGGGGTCGGAGGGGTCGGTTCCGGGCGTGGTGGTGGTGATGCCGCCGTTGTCGACGGCTATCGGAGCCTTGTCGAATCCCGGGAGTTTGCCCACGCCGGCACCCGACGGCACGATTTCGGCGATGCGCGACGCATCGTCCACGACATAGGAATATGTCGGCTTGAAGTCGTCGTAGGTGTAGGGCGTCGCGAGTTTCGAACCGTTGTAGGAGGTGTACTCCACGTTGGTGAACGGACCGCGGAAGTTCGACGGGTTGTTCACATACTCGTTGTCGCACTCGTAGAGATATCCGGCGACCGAACCTTGGAGGTTCGACACCCACGAGCTGCCGCTCGGCTTGGCCGGATAGGTGCAGATGTCGGTCGGAAGCGCTACGCCGTCGAAACAGTTGTGCTCGACGAGCACCATCGCGCCGTAGGCGCTGCCGGCGCCGTAGGTCGTACAGCCGTCGTAGAAGTTGTTGTAGACGTGCGCACGGCCGAAACGCACGCGCGGATGACGCGACGAGGATTTGTCGAAGAAGTTGTGGTGGAACGTCACCGTGATGTCCTTGTCGGCCGTCGCGCTGTTGGAGTGGCCGACCAGACACGTCTTCTGCGTCTTGATGAAGTGGCACCACGACACTGTCACCGCACGCGTAGCATGCGTCACGTCGCACGAACCGTCCTCATAGTCGTGCGTCTGGTTCACCGACTCGAACGTACAGTGGTCGACCCACACGTTCTCGCTATCCTGCATGGATATGCCGTCGGCGCCGTTGTCGGCTTTCGGCATCTTGATGTAGACGTTGCGGATAATGATGTTCCGGGCCTCTTTGAGGAAGAATCCTACATTCTCCATCACGAAGTCGTCGGTACCGTAAATCGAGATGTTGCTCGTGCGCTTGATGTCGAACCACGGACTGCTCGCCGCACGGCCGTCGTCCTTGGTGAACTTGCCGCTGAGCCATACGATTGCCGGAGTCGTCGACTTGTTCTTTTCGCGCAGGTAGAGCCACTCGTTGAACTTCTTGCCGTCGTCGAAGTGGTGTATATTGGCCGCCGAAGCGCCTTCGCCGCCGGTGGTGTTCTCGGCATAGCCGTAGAGCCTGTCCAGCTCGACGCTGCCCGTGACGGGAGGCACGACGGGCGAGGAACCGCCCTCGACAGCCACGCCGAACGCCGCGAGCTTCAACAGCGAAGTCGTCGATGCGGCGTAGAGCGCGATTTCGCCCTCGCCCGACACGGTCGGCGCCGTCACCTCGACGCTCGTCTCGCCGACCTTGACGCCCCAGCCTTCGGGACGCTCTATGGCGATTTCGGCCACACCGCGCTGCACGAGTTCGAACGTGCGGGTCGCGCCCGCATCGAACACCTCGCGCTCGCCCACGGCGAGTGAGAACAGAAACGCCTCGACAATCGGAATCTCCAAAATATCGCCCTTGTGATATTCGAGCACCAGCATCGTGCCGTCGGCCGACACCTCAGCCGACATGAACGGGCCGTTGGGCAGCCGATCCGTCGCCGAAGCCTTCACGGGACGGCCCTCGGCGTCCAGAAGCTGCTGCTGGCCGTTGCCGTCGCGGTAGTCCACCAGCCAGTATCCGTTTTTGTCGACCGTGAGTTCGGGCACCTTGCCCGGCTGGCCGGGCGTCCCGTCCGGGCCTGCCGCACCGGCCTCGCCGAGTCCCGACACCGGGTTGCCCGAGGCATCGAGAATCGGCTGCCAGCTCGCTCCGCCGTCGGAGGAGATGTACCAGTAGCCGTCGGCAGTGTCGATTTTCAGCATGGGCATCTCGAAGCCCTTGCCGGACGGGCCCTGGTCGCCCTGATCGCCGTCGGGGCCCTTCGCACCGCTGCGCAGCACGTCGGTCGTACCGTCGGAATAGGTAATCGTCACCGTCCCGGCAGTCTCCGACACGCCCGTAACGACACGTCGGCCGGCAGCCGCCTCGACCAGACGGGCATATGTCTCCAAATCGGCATTCAGCTGCTCGACAGCCTGCTGCGAAGCCTCGATGCGCGAAGCGATGTCGTCGAGCCGCTGCCGCAGTTCGCTGTCGTCGTAATCCTCCGAGCAGCTCCACCCCAGCGTCACAGCCGCCAGAAGCGCAAAACAGAGTATCTTTTTCATTTGTCAGGTCTACTTTTTATATTCGATAACTATCGACACCACCTTGCCGTCCTCGGCCGACGCATTGGCGAAGGAGAAGAGTCCGTTGTTGCCCGCAGGGAACGTATAGACATGCTCCACGGCCTTGGTGTTGTCGTTCGACGAGAGAACCGTGCTCTCCGCACCGCCGGCGTCGGCGGTCATGGTGAAGATGCTGCCCTTCTTCGAGCCGTTGTCGATGAGCGTCACGGTGATTTTCGTTATTTCGCCCAGCGGGTCGGTATTGCGCAGAGTCGTCGTACCGGCCGTCGCCGCCTTGTAGAAGTAGAGAACCGGCACTTTCTCGGCCGCAGCATTGGCGCTCGTCGCCAGAGCCAGATAGGACTCGAACCCGATACCGTCCCACGTCCACGTATTGACATTTCCGGCCGTCATTCCCGCCTTGCCGGTAGGAAGTCCCAGTCCTGCCTCCGACATGGCCTGCGCATCGAGCGTCAGGGTTTGCACGGTCGGCTCGACGGGCGAACCGGCCGCAAGCGTCTTCACGGCGATCGACGCCCACTCCGAATCGAACCATGCCGCACCGTCGCCCTTGGCCTTGACATAAACGGCATACTCCGTATCGGCCGCGAGATTGCCGACCGTCACGGCCGCAACCTTGGCGAGCGACTGCTCGGCTCCGTCGGCTCCGACCTTATAGACATAACCCGCAGCCCTGGCGTCGAGCGTCCACTCCACAGTCACGCTCGATGCGGTGCTCGCACCGGCTTTCAGCACGGGGGCAGTGAGCGCCGAAGGCTCGACGGGCGACGAAGCGTCGACCTCCACCTGCATGCGCACGATGCACGTCAGGCCGCTCTTCATAACGACCATGAGCGACACGTCGGTCGCCGAGTCGGCCGTGGCACGCGTCACGGCCGCAGGGGCGGTCACGGTCAGCGCAATGCCGGAGAGTTCGGCATTCCAGCCGTCGGGGCAGCCCACGACCTTCATATAGTCGGCATCGGCAGCCTCGACCGTATAGGCGCGCGACTCGCCGAGGGCGAACGTCTGCACGCCCTCGACGGCCGCACCGTCGAAGAGAAGCCAGGCAAGGGGCTTTCCGCCGATAGGAAGCGACACGGTCTGGGTCGAACCGACCAGAACGATGTCGAGCGTGGCGCCGTCCTCCGAAATCTCGACCGAAGAGAAGAGCGAGTCGTAAACCACCGAGGGGTCGTCGACCACCGCCTTTACCGGGGCGCCGTAAGCATCCGTCAGGCGCTCGGGCGCGCCGCCGTCATAGCTCACAGTCCAGTATCCCTCGGAATCGACGCCCAGACGCGGAGTCGAGCCCTGAGCTCCCGCCGAACCCGCCGGGCCGCTCGCACCGGGCGTACCCAGCGCCGAAATCTTCTGACCGTTGGGATAGCTCCACGTCGTGCCGTCGTAGGATATCTGCCAATAGCCCTCGGCATCGATACGGAACACGGGATTCTGCGCATCGTCGCCCTTTTCGCCGTCGGCACCCTTGTCGCCCTTCGCTCCGTCGGAGATGGTGTAGGTCTGACCGTCGCTGAACACCACGGTATACCCGCCGTTCGCCGTAGGCGTCACGGAGGTTATCGACAGTCCGTTGGCTATGGCCTGCACGGCTGCGATATCGTCGTTGATTTTGTCGGCTTTCCGCTGCAAGGCCTCGATTTGCTGTTCGAGCTCCGACAGTTTGCCGTCGAGGTCGTCGATTTTGCCGCGCAGCCCCGAATCGTCGTAGTCGGAGCATGCCGCCATCGCGAAACATGCGACGGCAAAGAAGAGAAGTTTTTTCATAAAGGTTTTTATTTTCAGGTTTGTTTCAAGTTTCATCCTCACGGCATCGACACCGACCGCTCATGGCCGAACCGTCGCGATTACGAAAACAACCGCACGCGCGGAATTCGGCATACGGTCGTCAAAATCGGACATGTCAATGATGCTTTTGCGAACGGCCGCTGCGGCTCTTCGCAATACGAAGTTATGTATTCTTTCCTGCGCCTACAAGGCCGCCGTCGAAAATTACAAGTCTTTCGTCAAAAATTCACAAAAACGCCTAATACAGCCCTGCGGCCGACATTCCGGCCCTCCGCAGCGGCTGTTCTGCGACGCAATCGGCCCTCTCTGAAATATCCCGGCAGTTGCCACGACGCGTATGACCACGACGCGACGCCGCCCCCACGGCAGCCGCACCGAACACCGAAAGCCGCTTCGCCGCACGACTACGGTTCTACGCGATACGCAAAACAAAGTCCCCGCAGCGATTCTCTCGCTGCGGGGACTCGCCCAACAGGGTTAAACTTCATCTGTTACATTCCGAAGCCCATACCGTTGGACTTCACGGCATTGTCAATCCACCACCGGAGGGTTTCGGCGCTCTCCGGCTTCATAAACATGCGCAGATAGATGCCGAAATCGGGATAGTAACCGTAGCCGTGCTCGTCGCCGCCCTCCTTAACTGGGCCGTAGACACCGGCGCTGTTGCACAGATTTCCGTCCAGAATCATGCTCGTTCCGTCGAACGCCTTGACCTGCGCTTTCAGGTTCTGATAACGGGCCTCGGTATCGTCACCAGCATAGGATGTCGTGATGATGGCCGTCTCAGGGTCGTAGCTCCATGTATAGACACGGTATTTCGGGCCGCCGGGAACCTCGTGCCAGCACTGCCAGCACGTGCCGTCCTCGAAGAAGATGACACGGACAGGCTCCCAGCCTATGCGCTCATCCGTATCGTAATAATACAATTTTCCCGACTTGCAATACCACTCGTCCTCGCAGCATATCATCCCTATTTTCAGCAGCTCCGCCGGAATCGCCGCAGTATCGAAACTGCCGTGCGAACCAACGAACTCCTCCGTCGCATTCCACGACTTGCGAATGTCATTCTCCCCGCTGTCATCCGAATTGCAGGCTACGGCCAGCAGCGAGGCCAGCGCGAAAATAAGGGCTACGTAGTTTTTCATTGCTTTTATGATTTATTTTCCATAATCGAGGCTATTCGACAACTGGGCATTTTCGAGCCACATGTCATAATTATCGGCTGATTCGGGACGCATGGCCATTCGCAGATAGATGCCGTCGTAAGATGATATGCAGCCGCATAGGTTGCCGTCGAATACGACTTTATCCCGTGTCAAAGCTTTTACCTGGGCTTTCAGGTTCATAAAACCGTCATCGGCATCCGGCCCCAGATACGATGTCACGACCGTGGCCGACTCTTCATCGTAAGTCCAGCTGTATTCATGATATTTCATTCCGCCAATGGATGCAGACCCCGGCTCCTCATACCAATACCGCCGGCATGTTCCGTCATTGAAAAACACCACACGCGTCGGCATCCAACCGTCATTGAAATGCAAGGCATAATTCGCTCCGTAGGGATAACCGTTCTTACAACGCCACTCCTCGCGGCTTACGACCATTCCCATATCGAGCAACAATGCCGGAACCTCGGCAGGATCGAAATTGCGATTCTCCACAACCCATTGGCCTTCGGCATTCCAACTGCGTTCTGCACGCTTCGCATCGTCTCCATCCGAATTGCAGGCAACCGTCGCAAGAGCGCAAATCGACGCCGCCATCATAAAACACACCTTCTTCATAATTATATTGTATTTATTATATATCAAGCAATTATCATGCAAAAACCTGCTATTTCGCGTAGTTTATAAACTTAAAATCATGCGAGAAAATATACGACTCCAAACCGGCATTGCCATGTTCCCTATCTCCTGCGCTTGCATCTATGTCACTGTTCGGTTTCGATGTATCGAAAATATTTTTCGGATAATATCCGTCGCACAATCCGCTCCATCCGAAATTGCAATGCAACAGGCATGTCGTCGGCGATGTATACACTTCCGAGTCTATTATGCGGCCATCCTTATCCAAGGTATTCGTTATCGTCTCCGTATAATACTCGTTCCAACCGTCCACGACCCAAGCGTGACCGTTATTCGTATTCGGGCTCGCTCCTCTGAGAAAGAACGGCAACTGCTTTCTAATCAGGTTACGCGCCACTCCGAAGTGATTCAGAAAACCGGCCGCATCCGCACCTTTGTATTTCAGATGCTGAAACAATGCCTCGGCTCTCGTTATGTTCGAACCGCTCTCGCCTCCGCTGTAATTTATGCACAACGCATCGCCTACACGTCTTATAAACCGCGCCATTTCATCTTTCGCCGCAGCCGACTGCACAGCATTCCCATACTTGAACTCTTCGAGAAGCCCCCAATCGAATGTTTTTCCAGTCACCGAAACCGTGCTTCCGGTTCTGTTGTAGAACATAACCTGAGCACAGGCTATGGCGACACAACCGGCAGGAACCACATTTCCCCTTGCGCTTATACACAAATCGTTGAAAGGCGATGACTGGTCCCATTTGGTCTCCAACAACGGCGCCTGACGACATATGACTATCGTATTTATTACAACGTCTTTCATCGGCGACGGCGTAATCGTAAAAATCGGATCTTTGACAATTCCGCCCCCTGGATTATCTATTCCGCCCAAACCGCCCGGGGCCATCGAATCTTCACCCTCTCCGTCTCCATCATCTCCGTCCTCACTCTCGCAATCTTCACCCTCTCCGTCATTTTCGCTGCCGGCTGCCGAAATATCGCTGTATGCCGCTGCTTTCATAAGGTCCACGAGGTAATCCTTGACATCCGCATGCACCTCGTCACCTGTTTCAGCGCGGGTCGCCGCACCTGCGAAATCATCGGGCGAAAGCACCGTTTCATCCAGAATGGCGTAAATCGGCGACATTCGTCTGTCGGCCGCCAGCACCGCAGAACCTTCGCCGTTCTCGAACTCGACGACATAGAACAGGTCGTCCACTCCGGGCAGCACCTCCGCACGGGTCGACGCAAATACCTCACCTGCCTTGACCGAACGAACCGTGCCTACGCGGCGCGGCGAACTGTCGGAACGCGTGGTTTCGCCTTCGGCCGGTTGCAGAGCCCGGTCGAGCCGGGCCAGCGCCTCCTCGACCGAAACGACATACTCCGATTCGGAATTACCCGAACCATCCGGCGCAGCTTCAACCGCACCCGCCTCTTCGAAATCGCTGTTACACGAAAACAGAAAACCCGCCAGCAACAGCGGCAGCAAACATTTTTTCATACGTTTGGTTGTTTAATGG
>CAMWIG010000029.1 GCA_947174295.1 uncultured Alistipes sp.
GGTCGCCGTAGTTGCTCAGCAGCGAGTAGACGTGCTCGTCGTAGACGGCCTTCGCGTCGTCGTATGCCGCCTGCCAGTACTCGGCGGCCGACTTGTCGAACAAATCGGCGTCGAACGGCTCGCCCGGATGCTCCTTGATACAGGCCAGTGCGACGTTGACCTTCGCCGACAGAGCCTTGGCAGCCCACTTGTGCGGGCGGCCGTAGGCATGCTTCCCCTTTTCGGGCAGCAGTTCGAATGCGTCCGAAAGGTCGGAGAGAATCAGCGCGTAGATTTTGCCGATGTCGGTGCGCGGCCGGTGGCTTTCGTCGATAGAGGTGGCGGGCCGGTCAACGTAGGGCACCGCGCCGAAGATGCGGGCCAGATTGAAGTAGGAGAGCGCACGCAGCAGACGCGCCTCGCCCTCGATGCGGCTGCGCTCGCTCTGAGACATGGGGCACAGATTGATGTTGGTCAGCAAATCGTTGACGGTGTTGATGGTCTGGTAGGCTCCCGTGTAGACGTATTGGGCCGTGGAGTTGTCGGTGGCGACGTTCATCGTTGCCAGACCGACCATGTAGTCCGATGCGCGGTTCTGCAACTGCATGGTGGGCGTGTGCCACGAGAGCAGCATGTGCAGATAGCCGCCGTATCCGTTGGATTGCGACACGTAGCCGTAGCAGGAGTTCAGCACGGCCTGCACGCCGTCGGGCGACTGGTATATGGCCTCGGGGCTGAACTGCGTGGTCGGGTGCTCCGTGAGGAAGTCGTCGCACGCCGTGCCGGCGAGTGCGGCTATCGTCAAGAGAATCGGAAAAAATATCTTTTTCATTTTGTTACGCGTTGTTAGAGGTTAGAAGGTCATCGTGATGCCGCATACGTATGCTCTCGCCGAGGGGTAGGAGCTCCAATCCACGCCTACTTTCAGCGCGTTGTTGGTGAAGCTGCTCACCTCGGGGTCCCAGCCGCTGTAAGAGCTCCACAGGAATGCGTTGCGCACGGTGAAGCTCAGGCTGAGGTTCTTGATGGCGCTCGTGCGTTTGAAGTCGAACTGGTAGCTGAGCGTCGCCGACGACAGACGCATGTAGCTGCCGTCTTCGAGGATGCGGTCGGTGAAGTCGCGCGTCTGTCCCGCGGCGCGGTTCAGACGGGGGTAGCGTCCGCCGGGGTTCGATTCGCTCCATGCGTCGAAGTAGGCCTCGCGGCGGATGTTGTGCAGGTTGTTGCCCGTGGGCGAGGTGTTGGTCTCGGGCAGCAGGTTGCCGTTGGCTATCTGGTTGCCGAACACTC
Organism: uncultured Alistipes sp.; assembly: GCA_947174295.1. Lineage (GTDB taxonomy): Bacteria > Bacteroidota > Bacteroidia > Bacteroidales > Rikenellaceae > Alistipes. The sequence continues at coordinate 1,270 of CAMWIG010000029.1, forward strand.
CGTCGAACATCAGCGAGAGGGTGAGCGATTTCCAGCGGAACGACGTGTTGAAGCCGTAGGTGAACGACGGGTTGGGGTCGCCGATTACGCACTTGTCCATGTCGTCGACGTTGCCCGAGCGGTCGGTGTCGACATACCACACGTCGCCCGGTTCGGGGGCGATGCCGCGGTAGGTCGGGACGAGTCCGGCGTCGATGGCCTCCTGAGTGACTATTCCGTTGGTGCGGAATCCGTAGAAGAGACCCGCCGGACGGCCCTCGATGAAGATGTTGGCCGGCATCTTGAAGTAGTCCGAGGTGTTGGATATCTCCTCGCCCTCGAAGGCCGATGCGAAGATGCTTCCGTGCTGCGCCGCGGGCAGGCCCACGCTGCCGATGCGGTTGCGGTTGAACGATATGTTGCCGCCGATGCTCCACGTGAAGTCGGCGTTGTCGACCGGCACGGCGTCGACGGTGAGTTCCAGACCGCGGTTCTCGATGCTGCCGCGGTTTATACACATGGTGCTGAATCCCGTCGAGAGCGGAATGGAAATCTGCTGCAAGAGGTCTTTGGTGTTCTTGTAGTAGAGGTCGAGCGTAAAGCTGAGCCGGTTGTCGAAGAATCCGGCGTCGAGACCTACGTTGTACTGCTCGGTGGTCTCCCATTTGAGGCTGCGGTTCGACATGACGCTCGGCTTGATGCCGATGACGAACTGTCCGTCGGGCGATACGGCGTAGTCGGATCCTGGGTCGGCCGTGTACATCGAGTTGTAGGTGGTCAGCGTCTGGTAGGGGCTCAGACCCTGATTGCCGACCTGTCCCCAGCCGGCGCGGAGTTTAAGGTTGGAGACGAACGCGGCGGGCTTCATGAACTTCTCCTCGTTGATGCGCCATGCGGCCGAGAACGAGGGGAAGTAGCTGAACCGGTTCTCCTTCGAGAACTTGCTGCTGCCGTCGGCGCGGAACGTGGCCGTCAGCACGTAGCGGCTCTTGTAGCTGTAAACCATGCGGGCGATGTAGGACATCAGCGTGCTGGCGTCCTCGGAGTAGCCCGGCACCTGCGTCTTGGCGTAGCGTATGGCGTCGGAACGGAATTCGAGGGTCGGGTAGTCGGGGAAGTCCTGGGCGTTGACGGTCGTGTTGTGGTTCTCGGCGCTGTTGACCGATATGCCAAGCACGGCGTCGATGCGATGGCCGCTCTTGAAGCTCTTGTTAATGCTCAGCATGTTGTCGACGTTGTAGCGGAATGCCGAGAGCTTCGAGAATCCGGCGCGGCCGTTCAGTCCGTTGTCGAGGTACTGCCCGTAGAAACGCGTGCGGTTCTTGTTGCGGTAGTCGGCGCCGAAGGTGGTCTTGAACGAGAGCCACTCGGTGAGCCGTATGTCGGCATAGAGGCTTCCGCTCAGACGGAATTCGTCGGAGCTGTCCTCGTAGTTGTTCAGCCAGAGGTCGGTGCCGTGGTAGTTGTCCTCGTCGGAGAGGTCTTCGCCCGATGTTGCGACGAAGGGCTTCGAACCGAGCATCTGGCGAATCATGCTCGTGGCGCGGGTGGCGTTCTGCGTACCGCCAGGCTCTGTGCCCTGCGTCATGAGGTTCTTGCGGTTGGAGACGGTGCTCTTCGTGCCCACCTTGATGAATTTGGCCGGACGGTGGTCGTAGTTCACGCGGAAGTCGTACTGGCGCACGTCGGTGTTGCGGATGATGCCGTTGTTGCGTGTGTAGCCCCCCGCCAGATAGTAGTTCGACTTGTCGGAGCGGCCGCTGACGCTCACGCGCGAGTTGACGCTCACGGCCGTGCGCATGGTGTAGTCCTGCCAGTCGCGCTCTTCGAGCATGTCGCGCGTGACGCCGGTACCCATTCCGGGGTCCTTGCCCACGGCGTCGGCATAGTCGAGGAACTCGTCGAGGTTGAGCAGCTCGATGCGCTTGCGCGGGGTCGAGATGTCGACCATGGTCGAAAATTCGATGCGCGGCGAGTCGGAGTTTCCCTGCTTGGTCGTGATGAGCACCACGCCGTTGGCGCCCATCGAGCCGTAGATGGCCGTCGCCGAGGCGTCTTTCAGAATCTCGATGTTGGCGATGTCCTGCGGGCTTATGGAGGCCAATGCGTTCTGCGCCTCCTGACCGGTGCTGCCGAGCGGGTTCTTCACATCCTGCGACGAGGGGTTGAGGATGATGCCGTCCACGACGTAGAGCGGTTCGCCGGTGCCGTTGAACGAGCTCGTGCCGCGAATCTTCACGCTCACCGCACCGCCCGGTGCGGCGTTGCCCGTGGTCACCTGCACGCCGGCCGCATGGCCCTGCAACAGCTTGTCGAACGAGGCCACCTGAGCGGCTTCGCGCTTGTCGATTTTGACCGACGATACGGCGCCGGTGACGTCGCTCTTGCGCAGCGTGCCGTAGCCCACGACCACCACTTCGTCGATTTGCTCCGCATCGTTTTCGAGTACTATGTCGATTCGCGTGCGTGCTCCGACAGCCACGTCCTGAGGCTTGCAGCCCAGAAAACTTACCCGGAGTTCCTTATTTTTGCCGGCCGGCACGACGATGCGGTAGTTTCCGTCGGCATCGCTGCTCGTGCCCGTTGTCGTACCCTTGACGAGCACCGTCGCGCCGATTACGGCGTTGCCGTCGGTGTCGGTGATGCGTCCGCTGACGGCGACCTGGGCGAACAGATCGAGCGAGAACAGCAGAGCCAGCACCAGACAAACGTATTTCGTATGTTTCATGTTTTTCACTTTTTAAGAGGGTTAGAATGTTGCCTTGATGCTGAGCAGGAACGTGCGTGCCAGCGGGTACGACGCATTGTCGAGACCGTAGCGGCTCAGGTCGGAGCCGTAGCTGTTGACCAGCGGCGACGAGCCGGAGTAGCCCGTTAGGACGCAGAGGTTCTTGGCCGTCAGCGAGAGGTCTATCGAGCTCAGCCACTTGCGGCCTATGTCGAAGCGGTAGCTGATGCATATGTTCGACAGACGCAGGTAGGAGCCGTCCTCGACGAATCGCGACGAGACGACGTCGCCGCCCGTGGCGTTCATGCGCGGCTCGCGGCCGGCGGGGTAGGCCTCGGTGTAGGCGCTGCGCCGCAGGTTGGAGGTGTTGCCCGTGCGGTAGGTAGCCGTATTGAGCATGTCGAGGTTCATGATGTCGAAGTCGGCAGCGCCGTCCATATCGACGCGAAGGCTCAGGTTGCGCCACGACAGATCGGCCGTCAGGCCGTAGCGCCAGAGGGGCAGAGGATTGCCGATGACCGTCATGTCGGACTCGGTGACGTTGCCGTCGCCGTCGGTGTCGATGAACTTGATGTCGCCCTCTTGCAGGCGGCAGCCCTGGAACGGCGGCGTGTAGAGCATGTGGCGTCCGAGGACGATTCCCTGACTCTCGTATCCGTAGAACGAGCCGACGCTCTGGCCCTGCCGGTTGACATTGACCGTCACCTCGCGGCCGAACCAGCTGCCGACCGGGTTGCCGAACACGTCGCCGTTGTCGGCCGCGCCGGTCGACACTATGCGGTTGCGGTTGTAGCTGAACGATGCGCCGAGCGAGAAGTTCCACTCCCGGCCCTGCACGATTCTGCCGTCGATACCCACCTCGACGCCGCGGTTCGACACGACGGCGCTGTTGGAGTATACGGCGCGGTAGTCGCCCTCGCGCTTGTGGTAGTAGTAGCGCAGACGGTCGGTGCTCTCGGAGTCGTAGTACGACGCCGACACGGTCAGCCGGTCTCCGAACATCCCGAAGTCGAAGCCGACGTTCCACTCGTCGTTCACCGTGTTCCAGCGTATGTCGCAGTAGTTCGCGATGCCGTTTTCGAGCTCGATTTCGGGGTCGACGCCGGTGATGTAGCTCTCGGCCGAATCGTAGGTGTCGAGCGTCTGGCGTCCCGAGCGTCCCCAGCCGCCGCGCAGGCGGAGCTGCGATACGATGCCGTTGCGGGGCATGAAGGGCTCGGCCATGAGGTTCCACGACGCCGAGACCCACGGGTAGTAGGTCATCTTGCCGAAATCGGGGTCGTAGTCGAGCGTGTAGTCGCCGCGCACGCCGGCATTCACGGTGTAGCGGCCGTCGAATGCGTAGGCTGCCGATGCGAAGAGCGAGGCCTGCTGCGACGCGGTGCGCAGCACGTGGGCCGGCTGTACGTTCTCGGCCAGCTGTATGCCCTGTGCACGCAGGGTCTCGTTGAAGAACTTGTAGCCTTCGAGCATGTCGTTCACGCGGCTGTTTCCGTCGAACGTCGCTCCGAGCAGGCCGGTCAGCGCGTGTCGTCCGCCGAACGTCTTTTCGTATCTGAGACGAGCCGAGGCGTTGTAGCCGAGCTGTCGGTTGTCGCTTTTGGCGGCGCGGCCCTGCTCCACGGCTCCGCGCCACACCTGACTGCCGACCCAGCGCATGCGCTCCTTGCTGCGGTAGTCGATGCCGCCGTCGACGTCGAGAGCCAGCCCGTCGACGAGCGCCGCGCGGAAGTAGAGCGACTGCGTGACGAAGTATTCGCTTGCCGTGTCGTCGTATGCCGCCAGCCACTTCGCCGGCGTGTCGTCGAGCGACGAAGAGTATGTCTCCGTGCTGTGCAGCGGCATGCCCATGGTCATGGCCCTGACGGTGCTCATCGCGCCGAGCGGAGCGGTGGCCTGCGTCCTGTCGGTGCGGGAGGGTCCGAACGAGCCGCGCACGCCTATCAGACTCCCTTTGTTTATCGTCCGCTCGATGTTTACGCGCATGTTGAGCGAGTTGCGCGCCGTGCGGTCTATGACTCCCTGCGCACTGTCGTAGCCGAGCGACAGGAAGTGACGCATGCGCTCCTTCGAGCCGGCAGCACTGACATAGTGGTTGTGAACCAGAGCCGTGCGTGTCGCGGCGGCGGCCATGTCGGCTGGAGTGCCCGAAACTGCGATGTCGGGATTCGCCGCCTGCATCATGGCGACGTACTCTTCGCCCGACAGCATCTGCCGGCCGGAGTACATGGTCGAGATACCTATATTTCCGTGGTATCGCACGACCTCGCTGCGGGAATTGTCGTCCGACCCCATTTTCGTCGTTATCAATATCACTCCGTTGGCACCGTAGGCACCGTAGATTGCCGTTGCCGCGGCATCTTTGAGAACTTCGATTTTAGCGATGTCGCTCGGGTTGATTGCCGAAAGAGTGTTTTGCAGAGCCTGGTAGTCGTCTGCGTCGTTGCGGAACGCCTGCGCCGCATCTTTCGATGTGTCGTTGAGCATTACGCCGTCGAGAATAATCAGAGGCTCGGACGTTCCGCGGAAACTTTTCAGTCCGCGAATCTCGATGCCGAACGCCGCGCCGGGAGCTCCGTCGGTCTGACGTATGCCGAGTCCGGCGGCACCCTTGCCGCAGAACAGTTCGTCGAGACCGCTTTTCGGCGTTGCGTCGCCGTGCGGATAAATCGTAACGTCGCAGACCGTGCCGGCGGCACCGCGGCCGGACGACGAGAGGTCGCGTGCCGTCCGATCGGTGGACTGCTGCGCCGTCGCCGGCAGACCGGCGAACAACGAACACGACACCGTCAGGCATGCGATTCTCCTTCGGCCGAACGCTCGTAAAATTAGGTAACAGATTCGTTTCATCCTTTCATTTATAGTTTGAGGTTTTGTGCTACACAAAATTATTCGCTAATATCTTTAATTTATGAAATGAAAATTTCAAGTATTAGCAGTTATTTATCAATCGTGCCGCAGCTGGGACGAACGACCCTGGACGTTGCGCAGCGGCCGGCGAAAGCGTGTCTTGCGGCCGGTGGAGCCGGATGCCGCTGTTGGAGCCGTGTCGTGCCGGCCGACGTTCCGGGAGCGGCGGTCTGTCAGAATCATTACAATTTATGACAGTTTTCTGATAGCTGCATCGCGCCGGTTTCAGCTATCTTTGCAGATGAAACGACAAACATTGACTTACCGATGAAGAGACTTCTGTTAATCCTGCCGCTGCTGCTGTCGCTGCCCGCCCCGGCGCAGCACGCTGTCCGCGTCGACATGTCGGCTCCGAAGAAGAGCGTCGTCGAACGCCCCGCCGGCATCAATCTGTTCATGCTTATGGACCACGACCGCGCCGAACGCAGGGTGCGGCCCATGTGGCGGGCGCTGCGCGACCTCGGCGTGCGCTCCGTGCGGTTCAACGAGGGCGAGTACGGCGACTGGTACATATTCACCCATCCCGATTCGCTCCATCTGCTGACGCACCCGGGAGCTCCGCTCTATCCGCACCTGATAGACATAAAGTCGCGCGGTATCGACGGCCGTCTGACCGACATCGACGCCGTGCCGTCGCACGGAGGCTATCCGCTCAACCGCGAGGGATTCCGTCCGACGGTCGATTTCAACGACTTCATCGCGATGTGCCGCAAGGCAGGTGTCGACGACCCGACGATAATCATTCCGACGCACCCCGTCGACCGTTCGCTGGCCAAAGAGTTCTATCCGACGCGGGAGGAGATGGTGCGCCTTGCTGCCGGCATGGTCCGCTATGCCAACCGCGTGTGCGGCTGCGGATTCCGTTTCTGGGAGATAGGCAACGAGCACTACTGGGAGAATCACGACGATGCCTACGACACGGAGTGGGCTGCGCGGTGCGCCTCGCTCGTCTTGGAGATGGCCCGGGCCATGAAGGCCGAGGACCCGACGATAGAGATAGGTGTCAACGGATTCACCACGCCGTGGCTCTCCACGATGCTCTCCTATTCGGAGGGCGGAGAGCGGCTCGCGGACTGGGTCGACAACATCGTGCCGCACCAATATGCCAAAGCAGAGATTATCGGCAGCTACGACAAGTATCTCCTCTCGGCGGAGTATCCGCTGCACGAGGTCGACGAGGCGGCGCGTTTCGTGGCCGACACGCCGGCGGCGCACGGAATGAAGATAGAGGTCACCGAGGCCTCGGCCTTCATGCCGGGCAAGAAGGCGCTGCATATCGACAACGTGGCGTGGATAGCACTGGCGAATTTCGAGCATTTCGGCTACATACTCTCGGCGCCCGGCGTAGAGTACGCCCATTTCTGGGCGACGCACTGGACGGACGATACGACCTACTGGTCGGCTCTGATGATGGACAACTCGATAGCTCCAATGGGGTGGGCCGTCAAGCTGTGGAATGAGAATCTCGACAGTCTGATGTGGAAAGCCGACCTGCGCTCGACGACCGTGCGCTGCTATGCCTCGACCGACGAGTCGCAGCAGCGGCTCACGCTCTTTCTGGTGAACCGCTCCGCGCAGGCCGAGACGTGCGATGTCGCGTTGGAGGGCTATGCCGGCGCGGAGAGCTACCGCACGCACGGCATCTGCGCCGCGTATCCCGAAGCCCGACGCTTCGATATTCAGAAACGCCGCTCGGGGCGGGCCGTCGACGGCCGGTTCCGAATTACGCTCGACCCGCTGTCGGTTACCGTCGTGCGATTCGTCGAATAATAACCTAAACCTGAAATACGTTTAAGAATCATGTGCAAATCAATCCTCAGACTGTTGCTCGCGGCGTATATGGCATTCGCCGCCATGCCGCTCGACGCCCAGAACCTGCGCGAGCGTCTGTTCGACCCGGTGGAGCATACCGCCGGCTCGTCGATGTCCTACCGCTATGAACCACAGACCGCTGCGCCCGTCCCCGAGGGGTACGCGCCGTTCTACATCTCCCATTTCGGCCGCCACGGCTCGCGCTACCACACCACCGAGAACATCTACCGCAAGTTCCGCGACATATTCGCCGCCGCAGCCGAGGCCGATGCGCTCACTCCCTTCGGCCGTGAGGTGAAAGCCCGCATCGACGCCGTTTTCGCGCAGTGCGACGGCCATGCTGGCGAGCTCTCCGAGGTGGGCCGTAACGAGCACCGCGAGATTGCGCGCCGCATGTACGCCGCATATCCCGAGGTCTTCGCCGCGTCGGCGAAAGGCCGCCCGGCATGCGTATTCTCGCGTTCGACAGCCGTCGAGCGCGTCGTCGAGAGCATGCGGTCGTTCGATGCGGCGCTCATGGAGTGCGACTCCGACCTCGAAATCGAGGAGGCGCCGGCCGGAAAGTACAACGGCTACCTGAACCACTACAACAAGGAGTACAAGGAGTATTACCGCAACGGCGGGTGGCGCGCGGTTTACGATGCCAAGCGCAGCGAGTGGGTGCGCCCCGAGCGGCTCATGGAGTCGCTGTTCTCGGACGGAGAGTATGTCCGCCGCAACATAAAGAGCCGTCGCAGCTTCATGACCGAGCTCTTCGCCGTAGCCTCCATATTGCAGGACACGACGCCCGACGTGTCGCTGTACGACGTATTCACCGACGATGAGATATACTCTCTGTGGCGGCTTCAAAACCTCAACCAGTACCTGCGCAAAGGCCCGTCGGCCATGGCCGGCGAGTTGGCAGCCTCGATAGCCAAGCCTCTGCTGCGCGACTTCGTCGAGTGCGCCGACCGTGCCGTGGCTGGAACGGGCGGCGTGGCTGCCGACCTGAGGTTCGGACACGGCGAGGGGCTCATGCCGTTGGCCGCGCTGATGAACCTTTCGGGTGCGAGCACTGCGGAGTCCGACCCCGAGAAGGTGGAGGAGGCGTGGAACGACTACATGGTCACGCCGATGGCCGGAAACATACAGTGGATTTTCTATCGCAATGCCAAAGGCCGCGTGCTGGTGAAGTTTCTGCTCAACGAACGCGAGGCGACCATACCGCTCGAAAGCGCTACGGCTCCCTACTACGACTGGAAGGCCGTGCGCCGCTACTACGCGAAGATTGCGGCCGAGTAGCGTGCATGCGCATATTGCGAAAAAAGGAGATTCTCCACTCATCGAGAATCTCCTTTTTCGTTGTGCGCTTCGCTCTCTACCTGCCGATTAGCAGCGCCTTTATGAGATTGAATATGTCGGTATTCTCCATCACGCCGGTGAAGTTTCCGGCACCTGCGCCGTAGGCATAGAGTACGACGGGGGTTCCCGAGTGGCTGGTGGTGCTGTAATTGTATGCGATGCCGCTCTCCGAGGCGGTGAAGTCGCGGTTGTTGGAGATGACCGTCAGACCGCCCGTCTCGTGGTCGCCCACGACAAGCACCAGCGTGCCGGCGTGAGTGTCGGCGAAGTCGAAGGCACGGCCCACCGCCTGCTCGAAATCGTGCATCTCGGCCATCATCTCGCCGAGGTTGTTGCCGTGGCATGCGCCGTCGATTTGCGAACCCTCGATCATGGCGAAGAATCCTTTTTTGTTGCCCGCGAGAAGATTCAATGCGTGTTCGGTGGCCCTGGCGAGGTAGTCGCCGCGGCGCGAGGCGGGTTTCATGTACTTAGGGGCGAAGAGTCCGACGACGGGCATGCGGTCGGCGGCATAGAAATCCTCGACGGTCGGCGCGTAGACGTAGCCTTTCCGCTGCATCTCCTGCAAAAGGTCGCGTCCGTTCTCGCATTCGGTAAAGAACTGTCGGCCGCCGCCGGCCAGCACGTCGATGTCCGCTTCGGCAAACATCTCGGCTATGCGTCCGCTGTCGTGGCGGTCGCTCACGTGGGCCACGAATCCGGCCGGAGTGGCGTCGGCCAGGTGCGACGTTACGACGATTCCCGTGGCGAGCCCCTTGGCTTTGGCGAGCTCGGTCAGATTGGCCACGGCTGTTCCGTCGGGCAGAACGCCTATGCGGCTGTTGGCCGTCTTGTAGCCCGTAGCCATGGCAGTGGCCGAAGCTCCCGAGTCGGTGACGCGGTTGTTGGCCGAGTAGGTCTTGCAGATGGCCGTGGCGTCGGCGCGGTCGAATGCCGTGGGCTCGTAGCCGTTCTCGATCATCAGTGCCGCCGTCTGTCCGAGACCCATTCCGTCGCCTATCATCAGGATGACGTTGCGTACCTTTTCCGATTTCGGAGCCCTCTGCCGGGCTTCGGCGGGTGCGCTGTACAGCAGTGCCGCGCAAAACAGAAGAATAAATGTTCGTTTCATGTAGATTGATTTTTTTGAGTAATTGTTGATTATTTGTGTCGTTCGTAGAGTCGTGTCTCGTACCAGCATCGCTCCTCGGCTGTGCGCGGTGCGACGGTGGTTATGCTCAGCACTCCGTCGGTTATCTCTATTATGTTGTAGCGGCCGCCTTCGAGCGTCGAGACGTTGACCGCCGACGGTCCGGGTACGGTAGCCTGCACCGTGTTGCGATGGATGTGACCTGCCAGCCACAGGACGATGCGGACGGTATCGACGGCGGCGAATATACGCTCGCCGCGGGCTATCAGGTCGGGAGTATGGTGCGCCGCGACGATGACCGGCAGAGTGTCGCGGCACGCTTCGGCCAGCGCAGCTGCGTCGTCGTCGGAGAGCGTGGCGTGGCGGTTCGGCTCGGAAGGGCCGGTCGGCAGGCCGACGATGCGCACGCCGTCGATATCGAAGCGGAAGTCTCCGCGGCCGAACACCTCGCGGAAAGCGGCGTAGCGTTCGGGCGACTTGGCGTCGTGATTGCCGGTGGTGACGTAGTACGGTTTGTGGAGTGCGGAGATGATTTTCGAAGCCCGGCGGTAGCTTCCGGCGTCGCCGCGGTCGGCGATGTCGCCCAGAAAGAGCACGAACTGCGTGTCGGGGTCGGCGTTGATGGAACTTACGGCGTCGCGAAGCGCCGTGTCGGCGCCGTCGCAGCCGATGTGCGGGTCGGCGATGACGGCGAAGCGTATGTTCTGCGCTTCGGCCGTTACGGCTATTGTCGATGCGAGCAGCAGAGCTGCCGATAGAAAAGCTGGTTTCATGTATGCAAAAGTATGGTTTCTCCGCGACTCCGATTAGCGCTGGTATTGCAAGTTCTAACACAAAAATCTCTTTCGGCCGCTGAAAGATTACCGATAGTTTTTGATGATTCCGTGCGAGTAATAGCCGGCGGTATGTAATATCTTTGCCGGTATGAAAAACCTTGCGCCATGAATTTGCGATACACTCTTCTCTTCTGTCTTGTTTTGGCATCCGCCGAGGTCGCGGCCGACACTCCCGACTGGGAGAACCAGTTCGTCAACGGCCGGCGGCGGCTCGCCCCGCGTGCCACGAGCTACTCCTACCGTTCGACCGGCGACGCCCTCACGTGCGACCGTTCGCTGTCGCGCATGATACCGCTCGACGGCGATTGGCCGTTCCTCTTCGCGGAGGATGAATCCGCCATTCCTGCGGGATTTCAGGACGACGGCTTCTGCGTCGACGCGTGGGACACGATTCCCGTACCCTCGTGCTGGGAGATGCACGGCTACGGCTATCCGATTTACACCAACATAATATACCCGTTCCCCGACTGTCCGCCCTTTATCCGCCGCGATAATCCTGTCGGCTGTTACGTGCGCCGGTTCGAGATTCCCGACTCGTGGCGCGGCGAACGCGTCATACTGCATTTCGGAGGCGTCTACTCCGCCTTCCGGGTGTGGGTCAACGGCATTTTCGCCGGCTACTCCGAGGACAGCGCCCTGCCGGCCGAGTTCGACATCACGCCGATGCTGCGCGAGGGCGGCAACCGCCTGGCCGTCGAGGTCCGCAAGTGGTGCGACGGCAGCTATCTCGAAGATGCCGACCACTGGCGGCTGGGCGGAATATACCGCGAGGTATATCTGACGGCCGAACCTGCCGCGGCGATTGCCGACTTCGGCGTGCGCACCCTCTTCGATGAGGATTATTGCGATGCGAAGCTGCAAGTGAGGGTCGCTATGCGGCTCTCGGAGGACATCGCGGCATCGGCCGACGGTTACACTCTGCGGGCCGAGCTGTTCGATGCCGCCGGAGATGCCGTGCCGACCGGCGAGGAGCTGGAAGCGGCCCTCGGCGGGATTCTGCACGAGGAGTACCCGCAGCGCGACAATCTCTACTATCCCCATATAGAGGCGCTTGTCGCTGCGCCGCGCAAGTGGACGTCCGAGACGCCGTATCTCTACACGCTCGTGCTGTCGCTCCGCGACGAGGCGGGCGGTCTGGTCGAGGCGCGCAGCTGCCGCATCGGATTCCGCGACGTGCGCATCGACGGCGCGCGGATGCTGGTCAACGGAGTGCCCGTGAAGCTGATTGGCGTGAATCGCCACGACCACTGCGACACGACAGGCAAAACCGTGACCCGCGAGCAGATGAAAGCCGACGTGGTGCTGATGAAACGGCTGGGATTCAATGCCGTGCGCACGTCGCACTATCCCAACGACCCATATTTCTACGATTTGTGCGACTCGTGCGGACTCTACGTCATCGACGAGGCCGACATCGAGTCGCACCACGGCGGCGGTGCGCTGAGCAACTCGCCCGAGTGGATTGTGCCATTCATGGAGCGGGTGACGCGCATGGTGATTCGCGACCGCAACCATCCGAGCGTGGTCATGTGGTCGATGGGCAACGAGTCGGGATGGGGGGCCAACCATGCCGCGGCGATAGCATGGACGCGCGAGTACGACGCCACGCGAATCATCCATTACGAGGGTGCGCAGGGAAATCCGTCGCGTCCGGGATATGTTCCGCTGCGCAGCGTGGACAAGTGGCGGACGGCTGCGGACGACCCCGCACGCACCGGCTATACGGAGCTGGCCAATCCCGACGACCGCGACCTGGTCGACGTGGTGAGCCGCATGTACCCCGCGGTCGACGAGCTCGAACGCATGGCCTGCGACGGCGGCATCTCGCGTCCGATAATGATGTGCGAGTATGCGCATGCCATGGGCAATTCCGTCGGCGGTCTGGGCGACTACTGGCGGACGATACGTGCCCATGACAATCTGCTGGGCGGCTTCATCTGGGACTGGATAGACCAGGGACTGCGCAAGTATGCGGCCGACGGCAGCTGGCACTGGGCCTACGGCGGCGACTTCGGCAGTCGGGAGCACCACGACTCCAACTTCAACATCAACGGCATAGTCGACCCGGCGCGGCGTCCGAAGCCTGCGGCAATGGAGGCGAAGCACGTATTCCAGCCGCTGGAAATCGTGCGCAAGGGCCGCGGCGGCGCGGAGCTGGCCATCCGCAACCGCAACTTCTTCCTCTCGACCGACGAGTACGAGTTCGAGTGGCGGATAACGTCGAGTCTCGGCGATACGCTGGCCTCGGGCATGCTCGACGTGCCGGCCGTCGGGCCGGGCGAGGTGCGGCGGTGCCGGTTGGAGCTGCCTGCGTTCCGCGCCGAGAAGGGCGTCGGCTATTGGCTCGACATAGTCTATCGTCTTCGCGAGGCGCGTCCGTATGCGCCCCGTGGATTCGAGGTCGGACGCTGGCAGTTCGAACTGCCGGGCGGAGATGCCGCCGCGCGTCGCAGCGAGAGCCGCGGTGCGGTCGAGGTGCTGCGTTCGGCGGAGTGCGTTGAGCTGCGGGCCGGCCGCACCGTCGCCCGCATAGACTCGGCGAGCGGCCTGCTGTGCGGTTATGCTGTGGACGGAACGGAGCTTATGCGTGCTCCGCTGACGCCCGAGTTCTGGCGTGCGGCCACCGACAACGACCGCCGCGGCTGGCGCATCGCCGAGGAGTCGGGCTGCTGGCGCGGCATGTCGGCTGCGATGACGCTCGAAGACTTGGAGGTCGTGCAGAACGGTGTCGTGGCCGTGAAGTCGTGCGACGGCGTGCGTCTCACGCTGCGCTATTCGCTCTCCGGCGAGGGAGCGCTCGACGTAGGGTTCGACCTTCATATCGCCGATTCGATGCCCGAGCCGCTGCGTGTGGGGTTGCAGAGTCGTTGGAGCGACTCTCTCTCCGAGGCGGTCTACTGCGGCCGCGGCCCGTGGGAGAACTACGCCGACCGAAAAGAGGGGGCGTATATGGGGG
>CAMWIG010000030.1 GCA_947174295.1 uncultured Alistipes sp.
TGTCCCGTCCATTCGAAACGCTCGCGGCCCGCCTTCACGCGGTGCGCCGCCGCGGCATCGCCCGAGTAGGCCACGCAGAGCGTCACCGTGCGGCCGCCCTCGAACTCGAAGCGCGCGACGGTGCAGTCGGCCGTATCGGCCAGTACCTCGACCTTGCGGCACGAGGCGGTCAGGTTGGCCGACTGCTCGACTTGCAGGTCGTAGGTTCCGTGGCTCTCCAAGGCCGAGCAGAAGGTGTGGTTGCGCTTCGCATTCTCTCGGATTACGTATGCCGTCTCGCCGCGCAGATTGAAGTCGGGGTCGTTGGCGCCGGCACGCACCAGACGCAGCTCCGTGGAGGGCGTCGTGGCGGTCGAGAGGCTGTAAAAGCGGTCGCCCGCAAGCCACGTGTAGCACGAGGTCGCCGACTCCGCGTTGCGGCCCTCGGCCTCGACCCATATGTGCTGGTAGCCGTTGCGGCCGCCCAGAGTGGTCATTGTGTTCAGAGCGCGTTCGTAGGGAAAGTCGAGCGAAATCATGTGGCCGTTGTACCAATAGGGCAAATCGTAGCGGTGTTCCTCGTCGCTCTCGGCCTTCACGAGGTCGAGAATCAGCGGATATTGCAGGAACGGAGTGGTCACGTAGGCCGTGGTGCGGCGCATGACGATGCCCTCGTAGGCGTTGCGCTCGACGGCAGAAACAATCTGCACATCGGGCTGCGAGAAGTCGGTGAACAGCACCTCGGAGTGGTGTTTCGACGAACGCTTGATGTCGCCGTCGAAGTGGCTGCGCTCGTCAGCGACCAGCGTGTTGTGCGCCACGGTCTGCATGGCGAACGACTTGTTCTGCTTGGTGTAGTGGCCCTTGTACTTGGCCTCGATGTTGATGAATCGAGCAGCGCCGTAGTCGGTCAGCACCTCGTTGCCATTGTCGTAGTAGGCCAGCGTGAGCTTGTCGTAGTGGCCGTGGCTGAGACCGTGCGAGGTGGCTTTAATCGTGACGAGCGAATTCAGCGCGGGGTCGGTCGAACGAATGGCCGCCACTCCGCCCTCGCTGCCGTCGCGTCCGTCGCGGTAGAGCGCACTGCGAAAACGCAGGGGCTGCGCCTCGCCGCGCGCGATGTCGCGCGCCACGGCATAACCGGCGTCGGTGGGCAGGAACTTGTCCTGATAGCGGGCCGCGATGTCGAGCAGCTGCTTGTTCGAGGGGTCGGCATTGTAGGCGATGTCGACGGCGTAGATGAGCTCCTGCGCGTCGTATCCTTTGTCGAGAGCGTCGTTGAAGCGCAGGAAGCGGCCCTCGTAAGCCAGCTGCGTCAGCGTGGCCACGGCCTTGCCGATAATGCCGTCGCGATACTCGAAGATGCCGATTTCGGGGCGTTTGTGGTCGATGCACTGCGCGAAGACCACGAACGGCCAGATGGCGTAGCGCTGGTAGTATGCGCCCTCGGTGAAGTAGCCGTCGGGCGAGAAGAGGTAATCGAGCTGACGGATGAAGCCGCCCGTCTTGCCGGTCTTGTCCGAACCGTAGAGCGCGCGGTCGACCAAATCGTCGTCTCCCATGGCCATGCCTATCATTCCGACGGCGGCCGTGGCCCACGTTCCGTGGTTGTGCATCTTGTTGAACACCTTGTTGTTGGCGCGGTTGTCGGCCGTGCCGTTCATCACGAAGTCGGCATAGGGCTTAAAAAGCTTCTCCTCAACCGTGCGGCGCTCCTCGTCGGTGAAGCTGTCGTAGGTGCAGTCGTAGGCGATGGAGGTGTGCACGAGCCACACGCTCTCGTTGAGCGTCTGCCAGAATATCCGGCCCGGCACTCCCGAAAGCTCCACGGGATGGTAGCCCAGCGTCGGGTAGAGCCCGGCGTAGGCCAAAAGCATGTCGACCACGTAGCGGGCGTACTTCTTCTCGCCGGTCATCTGGTATGCTATGCCGCAATCGAACATGCGGTAGTAGTTGAGTTTGTGCTGTTCGTGTGTATATCCACCGCCGCCGTCCCTGGGCTGCGGCACGACGATGGGCAGGGACAGCGCCTCGTCGGCTCCGCGCAGCGTCGCTTCCAGCGAGCGGTCGAAGGCGGGCACCGAGCCGCGTGCGGCGCGAATCTCACCGACGCCGCGCTCGGTTAGCAGCAGCGAGGGGTGCTGGGCCGCCGAAACAGCGGCCAGCATAGCTGAAATAAGGGTCAAAAGCAGTTTTTTCATCGGTCGGAATATGTGTGTATAGTGTTATTTTCGTCGGAAATCGAATGCTGCGGCGTCGGCATACCGTGGTTCGTCGTGCGTGATGCCGCCGCGAACCACGTCGTCGGTCATGGTCACGATGCGTCCTGCGTTCCAGAAGTTGCAGTCGAAGATGTCGATCTTCTCCCACGTGGCCTCGTCGAGACGTATCGACGCGCCGCCGCGGCCGCTGTTCGAGAAGTTGCAGCCCGAAATCTCCATGACCTGCGGGCCTATGGCGCGAATCACCGACCCGCGCTCCTTGTTGCAGCAATCCTCGAAGTTGCACCCGCGGATTGTGACATACGGGCCGGCCGTCGACTCGTCGCTGCCGCCGCGATAGATGTTTATCGCCAGACCCAGCATGCGGAAGAACGAGCAGTTCTCGATTATCATGTCGTCGGCGTTGTAGCGCCCCTTGTCCTCGCGCTCGGCGGCGTAGTTCACGGCATCGCCCGAGAGGTTGCGAAAGAGCGAGTTGCGAATCTCGACACGCTCGGCGAAGGTGGCCTGCGTACCCTTCACGGCGAAGAACCCGCTCTCGCCGAAGTCGGCGAACTCGCAGCCGTCGACAGTCAGCGTATAGGGACGAATCATGTCGGCCGCGGTCGAGATGCCGGCCTTGGCCATCGACTTTCCGGGCTCTGGTGCGCCGCTGAACGCGATGCCTTTGATGCAAAGGCTTCCGCCGTCGGCGATGGTCACCATATTGTCGGGCTTGTCGCCTGCGAATCGGATGACCGGGCGCTCGGCGACCCCTTCGGCGGCCTCGATTGTCAGCGGCTTGCCGACCACCAGCGCGCGGTCTATCACATAGTCGCCGCCCGGGACGGTCAGACGGACGGTGCATCCCGCTCCGGCCCTCTCGACTGCCGCCGGCAAGTCCTCGCCGGCCGCCACCTCGATTACGCCGCCCTGCGCAGCAGCGGTCTCGGCCGTCTTGCGTGCCTGCACGCCACAGCCCTCTGCCATCTCCTCGTAAGAGGGAGCCGCCGCGACCTTGGCCTTCACCGTCTTGAAGCCATCGGCAGCAAATTTGCCGGCCAAATCGACCTTGTTGTTCTTGAACGAGATGCCCCTCACGTCGTCGACGGCGATGTAGGGCTCCGTCAGAGCGTCGTTGACTATCGTGTTGCCCTCGAAGAGCACGCGCTCGGGTGCGAGCGTGCGTTCAAGGTCCCGCCCCGTACCGAACTCTATGTTGGAGCAGCCGACGAAGAGGTTGTCGCGTATCTCGACATCCTCCACCAGACAGTAGCGGTTCGGCAGCGAGTTGGGCACGGCGTTCATGAGCGCCAGCGCCGAGAAGAAGCGCCCGCCCGCCAGGCCGTAGAAGCGGTTGCCGTGGACGCGGTGTCCGGCGTTCACCACGCGCACGCCGCCCGTATTGCGGCGGCCGTTGCCGACGAACACGTTTCCGCACGCCTCGTTGCGGTCGCCGTGACGCAGCGCCAGCACACCCTCGCACTCCCAGAAACGGTTGTTGCGGATGATGTTGTCGCTCGACTTTATGGATATGACCTCCACCTCGCCGTTGCAGCGGTCGAAGAGGTTATCCTCGATTACGGTGTTCGACGACGTGTAGGCCTGATGCGACGTGCCGACGCGGATGGTCTCCGCACCGTTCGAGCCGTAGACGGGACGATAGCCGAAGACGTTGTGGTCGATGCGGTGGTGGTTCTGCTGACTGCGCTCCTCGTTGAGCATCACGATGAGCGTGACGCCCAGATTGAGCTTACCGCTCAGTTCGCAGTGGTCCACACGGTTGCGGCGGCCGAACATCAGCACGTAGCTGTACGCCACGTCGCGGCGCACGGGGTTGTAGGAGTCGATGACGCAGTCGGTCAGGCGGCAGTCGTCGGCCACCTCCCTGCCGTAGCGGAACTCGACCACCGAGCCGCGCGGGGCGAATCCGCCGCGGAAGTCGAGGCCCGAAATCACGAGCCACTCGCCTGCGAAGCGCAGCGTCGAGCCGCCAGTGAAGACCACGCCGCCCGGCGTCTCGGCCTCGATGCTAATCGGAGCACCCTCGGCGCCGTGTCCGAGCCATTTGAGCTCCATGTCGCGGTAGACGCCGTCGCGGATGACGATGCGGTCGCCGGCAGCGGCCGTTTTGAGGGTTCGTGCCACCTCGCCCGCCGTCACCTTGTACTCGGCGGCGCGGGACGCCGTCAGTGCGACGAGCGACAAAGCGGCCATTAAAGCGATACGTTTCATTTATTGCAAGTCTGTTTTAAATCGTTTTTTGCGAGTTCGTCACCACCCGACTCCCGCATTGCGGCGGATTTCGGAGGTTGCGCCCGTCACGTCGGGCAGCGTCGGCGCCTCGGCAGCGATCGGAAGGCTCACCCCCGACAGCCGGCCGCCGTAAATCGTATTGCCGCGCCACTCGATGTCGGGCGCGGGATTCGTCGCGCAGTTCACGGCATAGTCGCCCGACGAGGACAAAGATACCGTATTGTTTTCGATTGTCGTCTCCACTACCGGCTCCGTCTGCGTCGAAGAGCCGTAATTCACCTGAAAGGCGTAGCGGCAGTCGACGATTACATTGCGCCTGACTACGGCGCGCCGCACCTGCCAGTAGCCGCTCAGCGCAGGGTCTTTCTGTCCGCGCACCAGACACAGGGCCGTCTTGTAGCCCGTGCCGCGCAGACGCTCCATGTAGTTGTTCTCGACCGTATGGTCCTCGCCGATGATGCGCACGCCGCCCGTGCCGTCCAGTCCGTCGCCGAGGAAGTAGTTTCCCGTCACCAGACAGCGGTTTCCGTGGCGCAGCGTGAGCGAACCGCGGCTCTGCTCGAAGAGGTTGCCGCGGTAGATGTTGGCGCACGACTTGTTCGACACGATTTCGGCCTGCTCGCCGTGGCAATGGTAGAACCAGTTGTCCTCGACCGTGCACTCGGCATCCTGCATCGAGGTGTCGCTCGTGCCGATGCGAATCGTCTCCTGACCGTTCAACGGTTTGCCGTCGTCGCCGCAGAGAGTCACGGGGCGCTCGAAGCGGTTGGCGACGATTCTGTGGCGCGGCACGATGTCGGCCTCCAACCATACGACCAGCAGCGTTCCCATGTTGCGCTTGTCGCGGAACGTGCACCGGGTCACCGTGTGGCCGCGGCCGTAGAGCGACACCCACTTGGCGTCGATATCGGCAGCCTCGGCCGTCGCGTCGCCCGTAACGGCGCACTGCTCCACCGTGCAGCACTCCGACCCGCGGTCGAGCGTGATGACGGCCTTGCCTTTCACGGCCTCGGGATTCTGCCACCAGAATCCGTCGACCACGGCATACGAGCCCTTGACCGTAAGGCGCGACGCACCCGTAAAACGCACGTCGCCCGGCTCCTCGGCACGCAGCACTACCGGATTTGCAGCCGTGCCGGCCGATTTGAGGGTCACCGTCTGGTCGGCATACGTTCCGCTGCTCCACACTATCTCGGTGCCTGCGGCCACCTCGCCCAGCGCTGCCACGTCGGCGGCCGACGCCACGCGAACGACCTTTGCCGACGGTTCGCCTGGCTGTTCGGGGCCCTGCGTTCCGGGCTCCGTCGGCCTCGGAGCGGGTATTTCGAGCGAATGGCCCGTGCAGCTCCATGCCAGAAGCAGAAAGAGTGATGTGAAAAGCGTATTGCGCACAATCATGTTCGGTTATCGTTTGCGGCAGTCGTTAACCCGGATGTCGGCCGGCCGCCTCTTTTGCGGCCGGCCTTTCCGAGTCCCTTTACTAACCAAATTTATTCGTTCAGCTGTTTCGACCAGTACATGTCGAACTCGATGTAACCCGCGCGGTCGGCATTGGCCAGACCCGTAGCCTTATCGGCGCAGGTGATGCCGGTCACGTGGATGAAGCCTATTTTGGCCACAATCGAAGCGTCGTCGCCCGTAACGGGCTTTCCGCCCTTCGCGTAGGTGATGTAGTTCATCATCAGCACGCTGCCCTCGACCCACACCGATGTCGTCTCGGCGGCGCCGAATGCCGGAGCTCCTGCCGTAGCGAGCGATCCGTCGTAGGCGGCCATGGATTCGAGCGTGCCCGACTTCACGGCCTCGCCCCACGACTCGTTCATCACGCGGTACATGACTATCGGCGTTCCGAAGGTCGACGGCAGCGACGTCCACGCCCCGAGCGTGCCGGTGCAGTGGGTCTTTATCTGCGACGCCGAATTGGCGCAACCGGCAATCGACAGTTTGCTCGACGAGTTGGTGATGAAGAAGACATAAGGCTTCACGGCATAGTACTCCTCGGACGTCAGAGCCGACTTCGTCAGCGTGCTGGCCTCCTTGACCGCCGGGTTCGTGCCCGTCTCCACGACGTAGCGGTCGAACCGGCCGTCGACCCACTCCTGAGTCGAGACCGTGCGGCCGAGGTCGGGATAGAAGAATGCGTTCTCGGCGGCATATTCGGTGTAGGTGTTCTTGGAGTTGGAGCCCAGTCCCAGACGGATGCCCTTGTAGCAGTAGAACGGGTAGACCTTGGCGGTGAACATCTCCGCCTTGGTGCCGCCGCCGTAGAGAGCCTCGACCTCGACTTCTGTCGCCGAGGTGAAGGTCACCCCGTCGGGCACTGCGAACGAGGCCTGCACGTCGTTGGGCTCGCCGACCAGTGCGGCAGCCACGCCGTCGACGAGGAATCCCTCGACCGAAGCCATGTTCTCGCCCGTCACGGTCACGGTCTTGCCTAAGTAGAGACGGTTGTCCGCTCCGCCGTCCTCGGCCGCGAAGCTCTTGAATATCGGTTTCGCAGGGCCCTGCGGCGTGGTGTCGACGCGGTATGCGGCGGCCAGCACGACAGCCTGCGCAGGCGTGCCGTAGACGCCGGCGATGTCGGCTGCGGCGACCACGGGGTCGGCCGTCTCGATGGATGAGGGGAATTTGACCGTTACCGAAGCCGCGGTCTGTTCCAGCACGATAAGTTCGTAAGCTCCCCACCTGATCTCCGACACGAGGTCGAGGAACTCGCCCTCGATGACCAGCTCGTCGCCTATGGCGGCATTCTCGCCCTCGGGCTGCACGACGGGTGCGACGCGCGGGGTCTGCATCATAAACGGTGTCTCGCCGGTTACGTCGACGACGTTCGAGCCGCCCCAAACAGCGGCAATGGTCACCTCGCTCTCGCCTGCGGCCCACTCGCCGGCCGGCACTGCGAAGCTGACGGAGCTCGACTCCGAGCCCTCGACCACCTCGACGAACGCATCGGACAGCACGGCCTTGTCGCCGAAGCGCACCTCGGCCAGCTGTTCGAGATTGCGGCCCTCGATTCTGACGACCGTACCTACCGTACCCGAAGCGGGCGCGTAGCCCGTCACTACGGCGTCGGTCACCGGCACGGTGACATAATATTCATAGCGGAAGACGACCTCGCCCCCTTCGCCGTAGACCAGAAGGTCGGTCAGATAGGAGTCGTCGCGCTGTGCGAAGCCGAGCGCGGGAACCTTGAATTTGAGCTCGCTGATGCTCTGCCCGACGATTTCGGCCTCCGTATCGTTCATCGTCACGCGGCTCACGCGGTCGAGGTTGAAGCCCTGAGCCGTCACGACCGTACCGACGAAGGCGCGCGTCGAACCGCTCTCGCCGTTGGCGCCCGTGGCATCGGGCACGAGCGTGCGCGTGGTCACGTCGATAGCCGGAATGTGGCCCTGCGGCTCGGTCGAATCGTCGCCGCAGGCGGTCAGCACGGCCGCTCCGAAGAGCAGCGCCGCCATGCCTTTCAATATGTTTTTCATAGCTGTGGTCATTTAGCGTATTATTTCACTTTCGAATAGTCGTAGTCATACTTCTGCCAGTAGATGTCGAAGAGCACGTCGCTCGACGATGGAGCCACCGTGTTGTTCCACATCTTGAAGTTGACCGAACGTATGTGCAGCAAACCGATGCGGCGGATGTTGTCGGCAACGTTCGAGGCCGAACCCTCGTAACCGTAATAGAACACCATCAGCACGGCATCCACGGCCACGTTCGAGGCCTCGACACCGGCGGTGAATACTCCGGGCGCCCAGACATCGCTGTTCACGGTGCCCTTGGCCGAGGTGATGCTGATTCCGCCGACCGTCTTGGCATTCACGTCGATAGGGAACGTCTGCTCGTCGATATGCTCCAACGTGTGGTTGCGGACCGCGTCGATAAGCGCCTTTTCGGCGGCGTTCGACGGGCTGAGGTAGCGGAACGTCAGAACGGGAGTGCCGTAGACGTTGCCGTTGTAGCCGGTCACGCGGTTCTCGTCGGCCGAGTTGTTTATCATGTAGAAGTTTTTGAGCTGTCCCGTGGAGTTGGCGGGCGAATTGACCTGCAACTGGCCGGCCGAAACACCCGAGAAGAAGAAGTAGGGATTGACCGAGTCGTACTCCTGCTCGCTCACCACCGCCTTGTTGGGCGTATTGGGTCCCGAGCAGGTATTGGCCAGATATTTATAGGACACGGGGTCGACCTGCGTGCGCCAGTCGGAATTGGCGTACACCAGTCCCGTCTCCGGCGAGAAGAACGAAGCCATCGACTCCACGTCGCGCCCCTGCCCGTAGGTTCGCATACCCTCCCAGAACTTCACGAACGGAACGTAAACCACGAAGTCATCGGCCAGCGTCACGCTCTCGTGACCGTCGAAGTAGGTGGCCACGAGCGTAGTCGACGTGTCGCCGTCGACGAAATCGCCTGCCGGAACGGTGAATGTCAGTTTGGATGCCTCGCGCGAGACGACTGCCGGGAACCCGCCGACCAGAATCTGGTCGACCTTGGTCAGATAGCTGCCCGTGAGAGTTACCGAGCGGCCCACCGCCGTGCGCTCCAACACGACGGCGTCGAAAGTGGGCTTGTAGCGCTTGACCTCGATCGAGGGGGCATCGGCCAGAGGGGTCTCGACGTGCGACGTGCCGTCGAAGTAGCGCAGCGTGATGCGGGCCTGATCGGCCTCGACGTAGGGGCACTTCACCACGAGCTCCTCCGACGTGCGGCTCACTATCGCGGCCTCGTTGCCCTCGGTGTAACCCTCGGCGGTGAAGATTACCGCCTCGACGGCACCCATGTAGCGGCCTGCGATGAGCATCTGGTCGCCCATGTCGACCGACGATTGCAGAATGGCCGTCGTAATCTCGGGAGCGGCGTAGGTGTAGACGAACTCCTCGGCCGACTCGCCCGTACCCTCGGTGTTCGAGAGGGCGATGCGTCCGCTGCGGGCGTCGGCCGACGCGACGATTGAGATGCGCGTGTTCGACACTCGCTCCGAGATGGGCACCTCGACGCCGCCTATGGTCGCCTTGGTCACGGCGTTGAGATACTCGCCCGTGATGACTATCTCCTCGCCGACGGGGGCCGAAGCGGGCGAGAAGGAGTGAATGACAGGAGCCGAAACGACCGCCTCGTCGATGCTCGTCCGATCGCAGCCCGCGGCGAAAAGGGCCGCCGCGAGAAGCGCCAGAGACGATATGCTGTTCATTAGCTTTTTCATAGGTATCGAAAGTTTAGTATCCGACATTCTGTGCCACGTCGGGGTTGATATTGATTACGGAGATCGGAATCGGCAACAGAGCCTGCCACTCGGAGATCGGATTGACGGTATAGTTGTAACCCGTGTAGAACACCTCCGAAGCGAGGTAGTCGTTGTATGTCGCGACCACCGTTCCCCAGCGCAGCAGATCGAACCAGCGCTGGTTCTCGAACGCCAGTTCCAAACGGCGCTCGTGACGCACCGCCTCGCGGAACTGATAGCGCGACGAGAGCTCCGAGGCTTCGTACTCCCGGATTCCGGCACGCCCCCGAATCATGTTCAGGTACCTGCGCGCCTCGTCCGTCGGGCCCTCGGTCTCGTTGACTATTTCGGCATAGAGCAGCGCTACGTCACCCACGCGCAGCACGGGCCAGTCGTTCTCGGCGTCGAACTCGGTCGCCATGTCGGGGTCGAGGTACTTCACCATGAAGCGCTCGTCCTTCCACTGGCCGGTCGTGGCGTTGGTATATCCCTCGGCCAGAACCACGGCCTTGCGCAGGTCGACGCGGTCGCCCTCGGCATTGGCGTTGTAGGCCGACACCAGATTGTCCGACGGGTAGTTGTAGTGCTTGGGCGAACCCATGACCACGCTGTTGGCATTGTTCAGCGGACCGAACAGCGTCGTGAACGGAGAACCCAGCCCCACGTTGCCCGAGAGGTAGCGCACGGCAAAGATAATCTCGCCGTTCATCTCGTTGTCCTTGGCGAAGATGCGGTCGTAGGCCACCAAATCGCCAGCGCTCTGCGGATTGCCGGCGGCAGCCAGAACGTCGCGGAGCAACTCCTTGGCCGCCATGTATTTCTCCTCGCCCACCGTGTATCGGGTCATGTAGACCTTGGCCAGCAGAGCCTTGGCCGCCGTCATCGTGGCGCGTCCCGTTCGGGCGTCGCTCTGACGCTCGGGCAGCAGCCCGTCCTCGACTATCGACTCCAAATCCTTCTCGATGAGGGCGTAGACGTCGTCGACCGGCGAACGCTGCATGCGGCGCGCTTCGTCGGCGCCGGTCTTGCGGGTCACGATGAACACCGGGCCGTAGAGACGCACGAGGTTGAAGTAGAGCATCGCGCGAATGAACTGCGCCTCGCCCTGAAACTGTGCGCGCAGCGACTGGTCGCTCATGACATGGAGGTTCTCCAACACCGAATTGGCGCGGTTGATGGCCGAATAGCACGACTCCCAGTAAGATGCCACCCACGAGTGCGCGGTCTCGATTGTCGCCTGGTCGAGCTGCTCGATGAGCTTCGTATCCTGCGAGGTCGAACCCGTGATACGCATGCGGGCGTTATCCGAGCGCAGCTCGGTCATCGCCCACTCGTAGTAGAGCACGGCGTGCAGGCCGTTGTAGGTGCCCACCACCAGATTTTCGACCGAAGCGTCATCCGTTACATAGTCGCCGGCCGCAATCTCCGAGTAGGGGAACTGATCCATGTTGCACGCTGCGAACATGCCGACGGTCAGCGACGAGATGATATATATGATGAATTTTTTCATGGTCTCGAATCGAATTAGAAGTTAATGTCTATACCGAATGTAACGGTCGACGTCAGCGGGAAACCGCCGCGCTGGTAGCCCGAGATGAGCGGACTGCTGTAATCGCCCGATGTCATGCGCGACTCGGGGTTTACGCCCTTGTAGTCGTCGCTCCACAGATATGCGAGGTTCGCGCCCGTCAGATAGATGCGCAGACCGCTGAGGTGCATCTTGCGTGCGACCTTCTTCGGGAAGGTGTATCCGACGGTCACGTCGCGCAGACACATGTACGACGCGTCCTGCAACGGATAGTCGGTCAGCATGATGTCGTAGCCGGTCTTGGCGTATGGCGTCTTGCCGTCGCCGCGGTGCGAATCGCTCACCCAGCGGTTCTTGACATAGGCCTTGTTGTATTTGTGCGACTCGTTGTAGAAGACGTCGCCGTTGAGCACCGTGATGCCCTGCACGCCCTGCAACATGAACGAGATGTCGAAGCTGCCGATGCGGAACGAGTTGGTCATGCCCCACGTGAACGACGGATAGGGATTGCCCAGAGCCACACGGTCGTTGTCGTCGAGCACGCCGTTGTCGTCGATGTCGGCGATGCGCAGACCGCCCGGAACGTCGCTCGCGAAGTGGGGGTTGGCGGCAATCTCCTCGGCATTGTTCCACACGCCGATGGTCTTGAAGCCGTAGTACTGAATCAGCGGCGAACCTACGCGGGCGAT
The DNA here is from genome assembly GCA_947174295.1 of uncultured Alistipes sp. Taxonomy (GTDB): domain Bacteria; phylum Bacteroidota; class Bacteroidia; order Bacteroidales; family Rikenellaceae; genus Alistipes. The sequence continues at coordinate 11,869 of CAMWIG010000030.1, forward strand.
GTACGACTCGCTGCGCTCGCCCTGCGATATGACCTGGGCCTCGCCGCCGATTTCGAGCAGCTTGTTGCGCGAGAGCGAGAAGTTGATGTTGGTCGACCACTCGAAGTTCTTGTGCTGGATGTTGTAGGTGTCAAGCTGAATCTCCACACCCGAGTTCCGCACCTTTCCGATGTTGTTCCAGTAGGCCGTGAAGCCGGTGAACGACTGCGTGGGCTGCTCGAACAGCAGGGCGCGCGTCACCGAGTAGTAGGCGTCGACGGTCAGGTTGACGCGATTCTGGGCCATGCCCCAGTCGAGTCCGACGTTGAACTCGTCGGTCTGCTCCCACGTGATGGCGCTGTTGGCCAGCGTCGTCTCGGTGTTGGCGATACCCGGAACCAGCGTACCGTTGCCCGTACCCGTAGGATAGTTGGCGCTGTTGAGAAGTTCCAGAGCGGCCGTATGAGGCACGGAGTTGTTGCCCGTCACACCGTAGGATGCGCGCAGTTTGAGGTTCGACAGCCAGCGCGAATCTTTCAGGAAGTTCTCCTCGGAGACTCGCCAGCCCAGCGACACCGACGGGAACCACGCCGTGCGGTTGCCCTTGGTGAAGAGCGACGAGATGTCGGCACGAATCGACGCCGAGAGCAGATACTTCGACGCGAAGCTGTAATTTACGCGCGCCAGACCCGATTGCAGCACGCGGTCGGGATTTCGGTATGTTCCCGTACCGTCGCTCTTGCCGTTGTTTATCGAGGCCAGCTCGTAGACGGTCGCGGCGTTGAGCGTGTGGATGTTGTCGGTCGGGAATCCAGTGCCGGTCAGCGACACGTAGTCGTAGCGTGTCTTCTGGGCCGTGTAACCCGCCAGAATCTCGATGTCGTGGCGGCCGAACGTACCGTGGTAGTTCAGCGTATTCTCCGACAGGAGGTCGACGGCCAGAGTGCTGCGGAACGTAGCCTCGCTGGCCGTACCGTCTTTGAGAGCGTTCTTGTTGGCATAGGTATAGGCGGGTGCGTAGTAGAGGTTCGCGCCGTTCGAGGTGCGGAACTGCAAGCCCTTGCAGATGTCGATTGCAAGGTAGACGTTACCCGCGGCGGCGAAACGCTCGCTCGAACGGAGCGTATTCTCCATGACGCTCTTCGGGTTGTTGTTCGCCGAGTTGAACGGACTCACGTCCTTGTCCCACGTGGGGTTGCCGTACTCGTCGGGAGCTCCCGTCGGGGTCGAAATCTTGTTGAAGTGGCTGCCGCGCGCAAAACCCGTATAGCCGGTAAATGCCGTCGACCACGCATTGTGCCGCACGGGCAGGAACGACGGCGTGCGGTAGAAGTCGATGAAGTTGTTGCGCGGACGGGTGCCCTGCTGGTAGTTGGCCGACACGTTCACTCCGAACTTGAATGCCTTCGAGAGGTCGACGTCGAGCTTGGTGCGGAATGTTACTTTCTGCAACTCGTTCTGCAACATGATGCCCTGGTCGCGGGTCCATGCCGCCGAGGTGTAGTAGCGCACGTCCTTCTTGCCTCCCGAAACCGAGAACTGCACGTTGGTTATGCTCGCCGCATCGCGCAGGCCTTCTCGCTGCCAGTCGGTCGAGCCCATGTTGGACTCCAACCATGCCGCAGCGCGGTCCTGGCCCTTAACGGCCGGACCGCCCACCGAGGCCTCGAACTCTTGCAGTTTGAGATACTCCGTAGCGGTGAGCATGTCGTGGAGCTGGTAGGCCCACTTGACACCCTGATAGAGCTTTATCGAATATCGCGCCTTCTCGGCCTGGCCGCTCTTCGTGGTCACCAGAATCACGCCGTTCGCGGCGCGCGAACCGTATATGGCGGCCGAAGCGGCATCCTTCAATATCTCGATCGACTTCACGTCGGCGGGGTTGATGTCGGCCAGAGTGAGCGTTCCGGGGAATCCGTCGACCACGATCAGCGGCTGGCTGTCGGCCGAAATCGAGCCCGTTCCGCGCACGCGAATCGTAGGCGCGGCACCCACCTCCGATGTTATGTTGTTGACCTGCAAGCCGGCAATCTGGCCCTGCAATGCGGTCGTGAGGTCGGACGCCGGACGGTTGACGATAGCGTCGCCGTCGAGTTTCGAAATCGAACCCGTCAGGTGCGACTTCATCTGCGTGCCGTAACCGATTACCACCACCTCGTCGAGCTGAGCCACGTCGGGTTCGAGCGTCACGTTGATTTCGGTGCGGGAGCCGACCGGAATCTCGGCCTTGCGGTAGCCGAGGAAGGTGAACACCAGCACGGCGTCGTTATCGGGCACCGACAGCTCGAAAGAGCCGTCCAGGCCGGTCGAAACGCCCGTCGGGGGGGGGTCGCGCAACACGACGGAAACACCCGCCATCGGGCCTTCGCTGTCGGAAACAACGCCTCGCACGGTACGCTTCTGCGCAAAGGCCGACGTTGCGCCCAATATCGTCACGAGCACAACAGTCAACGCTTTGTAAAGTAGATTCTTTGC
>CAMWIG010000031.1 GCA_947174295.1 uncultured Alistipes sp.
GGTCAGCACGAGAAAGAGCATCGCCGTGCGCAGCGAGCTCATGTCGCCCAGCCAGCCGACGACTAACGGTCCGAGCGCTCCGCCGGCGATGCCCGTGCAGAGGATTCCGGCCAGCGAGCCGTGGTAGCGCTCCACGGAGTTCAGAGCCGTGGACATGATGATGGAGAACATCACCGAGATTGTGAAGCCCAGCAGCGGGAATGCCGCCGCCGACACTCCGGCGGGGCCGTATATGGCGGCCAGCAGTACTGCGACCGACACGAAACCGGCCGCGCGCAGCACTTTGAGTGCGTTCCACAGCTTCAATGCGGCCAGACCGGCCAGACATCCTATCGACATGCAGCCCCAGAATCGCCCCACGGCGGCCGCACCGACCGTCAGCGTATCGAAGCCGTGGTAGCGGTGCAGGAACTCCGACATCCAGTTGGCGATGCCCTGTTCGGTGGCCGTGTAGCAGAGCATGGCGAGGAAGAAGAGGTAGACCTGCGGGTTGCGGAGCAGCGTGCCGTAGGATTCGCGGCCGCCGCTGCGTTCGTCGTCGCGCAGCTCCACGCGCGGAAATCGCACGCAGAGCATCGCCGCAATTACCGCTGCGAGTATCGCCGCGAAGAGCCAGTATAGCGCCGTCCACGGCAGCTCGGCGGGGGTGACGGCAGCCAGCAGGCGCAGCACGCCGCGCTTCTCGCCACCGGCCGACAGACCGCCGACGAGCGACGTGTAGACTATCGGACTCACGAACGACGCCGCGCCGAATACGAGCTGTCCGAGCACCGAGAAGAACGCGAAGTTCTCCTCGCCGCCCGCGGTGCGCGTGAGCGGGTTTATGGTGGTCTGCAACATGGCCATGCCGAGACCGATTATGAACGACGATGCGAGCAGCATCGCGAATGTCGGGTGTGCGGCGAAGAGCAGCGAACCCGCCAGCGGCAGCGCGAATCCGGCGGTGAGCACCGTCTTCTGGCTGAACCGCTCGATGAGCAGACCCGCCGGAATCGACATTACGGCGTAAGCCACGAAGAACGACGTGGGGATGAACGCCGCGATTGCCAGATGCGTCAGCCGGAAGTTGTCGATGATATCGGGAATCAGAGGCCCGATGATGTTCGTGATGAAGGATATGACGAACCAGAATACCATGATTAGCGCCACTATCCCCGTATTGCGTGTTTTCATGCGTAGCGATTTTTAGCGTTTGCCGAATACGAGCCCCGCCGCACCGAGGCATCCGGCGCTGTTGCCGAGCCGTGCGGCGACGATTTCGGTGTGCGAGCCGCATACCGGGATTACCGACTCGGCGACGTACTCGCGCAGACGGTCGAAATAGAAGTCGCCGGCCTCGGAAATACCGCCGCCCACGACGACCTTCTGCGGAGCGAAGATGTTGACCAGACTGCGTATGCCTTCGGCGAGGAAGCGCCAGTGCTCCTCCAAGGTCTCCAGGGCGAGCGGCTCTCCGGCGCGGTAGGCCTCCACTATTTTGCGGCCGTCGACGCTGCCGGCATCCTTTCCGGCACGCTCGGCCCGCTCGCGGTAGCGGCGCACGAGCGCCGAGGTCGACGCGTAGTGTTCCAGACATCCGCAGGCTCCGCATGCGCAGCGTTCGCCGTCGGCCAGGAGCACCGTATGTCCCAGCTCCGTGCCGCGGTTGCGGTAGCCGCCGAACAGACGGCCTCCGATGAGCACTCCGCCGCCTATGCCCGTGCCGACGGTAAGAAACACCACGTCCGACGCACCTTGCGCCGCACCGAACATGGTCTCGGCCAGCGCCATGAGGTTGGCGTCGTTGTCGATGCGCGCCGCGAGCCCCGAAGCTCGGGTGATGATGTCGGCCAGCGGGACATTCTCCCAGCCGGCGATGTTCTCAGCGCCGCCCACGACGGTGCGGCCGTCGGCCGATATTACTCCCGGAGTTCCCGCACCGACGCCGTCGAGCGTCAGCCCGGCGGCCGCGGCATGGTCGGTGCAGGCCTTCACTGCCTGCAAAACGGCCCCCGCGACCGCCTCCGCCCCTGCGGTGGCAGGAGTCGGAAGCGAGCCAGAGAAGCATATCCCGCCGCGGTCGTCCACGACGGCGTATTTTACGGTCGTTCCGCCGAGGTCGATGCCTGCGGCGTAGCGTATTTCGCGTTCCATGGTCGGCAGCCGTTTATGCGCGCTCGACCCATATCGGCGAACTCCAACCCCACTGTCCGTCGCGCTGACGCACGCGCACGTAGTAGTAGTCGGTGTCGCGCTCGGGGCGTTCGTCGACCATGTAGTGACCTATCGAGAATGCCGACACGGGCGCCGCGCGGTGGAACTGCACGGCCTCGCTGAGCCATCCGCGCAGGAAGTGCGCCTTCGAACCCTGCAACAGCTCGTCGAGCGTGTACGACCACGTGTGGCCGTTGAACGACGCCGTGATGCGGCCGTTGCGCGGCATCGTCACGTCGAGGATAACGCCCTGCGTCGCAGGCGTGGTGGTGTTGGGGTTCTTCGAGGAGTACATGTCCAGCTCGACGCTCTGCGGCGTGCGGCCGACGATGCGGTTCACGCGGGTCTTGAAGGCCGTTTCGCCCTCCTGCGGCGAGGTGAACGCCGCACCGCGGAAGCAGCTCTGCACGTCGTTGATTTCGCCCTCCGATATGCGCAGGCCGCCCTGCCAGTGGATATAGCGCTCCTCGCGGTTCCAGCCGAAGTCGACCTTGACCTTGGCGCGGATTACGCGTTCGTCGGGAACGTGCGTCGTGTGGGGCGCCGAAAGACGCGCCAGACACTCGCCGTTCTTGATGAGGTCGACATAGTCGATGTAGTTCTGTCCCTCGACATTGAGGTATATCTCGCGACGGTTGCCGCGCGTGATGTCGCCCGTCATGGCGTCGCCGATGCGGAAGTCGATTTTGATTTTGTCGCCCGTCACGCCGCATACGCGCCGCGCAGCCATGGCATCCCACAGATTGTCGCGCGTGAGCGAGTCGCAGTAGACTCCGATTCGGCCGTCGCCGTAGCTGCCCGGGTAGCCGGCGTGCTGGTCGGTCGAGCACATGATGCCGAACTTGTTTCCGCGTTCGAGACCGTAGCGTATCGAACCCTCGTAGACGCGCGGGCCCATGTCGTGCAGGTAGGCGTAGTCGTCCTGGTCGGTCTCGGCGAGTCCGTGGCGGGAGTACATCTCCACGAACGGAGTCTGCGCGTCCTCACGGAAAGCGTCCCAGTTGTAGCCGCGGAAGCCGGTGATGTAGCCCATGTGGTGTGGCGTGACGAACACCTTGTAGTCTTTGAGCTTGCGTTTGAGGTCGGGCACCGACGTGCACTCCACCAGCGGTGTCGAGAAGTCGTGACACAGTGCCACGTGGTCGCCGTGCTCCATCGAGTGGCACTCGTATGATATGAACGTGAGGAACTTGCCCGGGTCGTTGCACTCCTTCATGCGGGCCACGTACTTGCCCCATCCGCCTCGGCGCAGACGCTTGAATGCGTTCTCGTGGTAGTCGATTACCCATTTCAGACGCTCGTCGTTGCGTCCCGGAATGTCGGGCCACAGTGCGTGCGGCGTCACCGACACGAAGTCGAGCTGCTGGCGTGCCGCCTCGATTGCGTCGTCCAGGTCGCCGTGACCGTATGTCACGTTGCAGTGGTTGTGCACGTCGCCCCAGAATACCTTCATCTCCCGCAGGTCGGGGAACGACTTGCGGAGCTCGTCGGGCAGGGGTGCGAGGGCGTTTGCGCCCTTTGCGCATCCTGCGAGGTTGAACAGTGTGCCGGATGCCGCGAGGCCGAGGGCCGCCCATCCCGATTTTTTCAGAAATTCTCTTCTATCCATTTGTCTGTGTAGTTTTTAGTTGCATGTTACAGATTGTCCGCCCCGCGGAAGAACTCGTATTCGCGCTCGCAGGGGTCGTTGTCGCCGCACTCCTGTTGCAGGCGTTCCAGACGCGCGTGCATGTCGCTGCGTATGTCGGCGTATGCGGGGTCGTCGTAGACGTTGCGCATCTCGTGCGGGTCGCGGCGCATGTCGTAGAGCTCCCACTCGTCGACGTCGTTGTAGAAGTGTATGAGCTTGTAGTCCTCGGTGCGGATGCCGTAATGGCGCTTCACCGAGTGCCACGACGGGTACTCGTAGTAGTGGTAGTATACCGCGTCGCGCCACTGCTCGGGAGCGGCTCCCGTCGCGGAGGTGAGCACCGGTCGGAGCGAGCGGCCCTGAATGTCGGCTGGAATCTCCACTCCCGCGAAGTCGAGCATCGTGGGGGCGAAGTCGATGTTCATCGCCAGCGCCGACGAGCGGACGCCCGCCTTCACGGCGCGGGGATAGCGGACCAGAAGCGGCGTGCGCTGACACTCCTCGTACATGAAACGCTTGTCGAACCATCCGTGCTCGCCGAGGAAGAATCCTTGGTCGGAGGTGTACACTATGATTGTGTTGTCCAGCTCGCCGATGCTTTCCAGATAGTCCATCAGGCGTCCGACGTTCTCGTCGACGCCGCGTATGACGGCGCAGTAGTCGCGCATGTACTGCTGGTATTTCCATCGCGTCATCTCCTCGGGCGTGGCCGTGTCCTTCATCTTCTCGTACTCGGCTATGCGCGGTGCGTATGTCGCGTTCCAGCGGGCCTTCTCCTCGTCGGTCATGCGGTTGTAGGCGGCCTGGTACTGTCGCACGCTGCTCAGCCAGTCGTTTGCGCGGCTGACGTCGTCCTTGTTGGGGTCGCCGGTCTCCACCATTGCGAAGTCGCCGGCCAGCGCCTCGCCCGAGAGGAGTTTCAGGTCCCATTCGGGCCACATGTCGCGGCCTATCTCCATTGCCTGCCCGCGTGCCGCCGAGCCGCGGCCCGTGTAGTCGTCGAGCAGGTTCTCGGGTTCGGGGAAGACCGTGCGGTCGAATATTCCGAGGTGGCGCTGCGCGGGCATCCAGTTGCGGTGCGGCGCCTTGTGGTAGTAGAGCATGGCGAAGGGGCGGCTCTTGTCGCGGTTTTCGAGGAAGCCGATAGCCTTGTCCGTGATGATGTCGGTGACGTAGCCCTGCTCGGTGCGCTCCTCGCCGTTCTCAATGAAGCGCGGGGCGTAGTACTCGCCCTGGCCTATGAGAATACTCCAAAAGTCGAAGCCCTCGGGGTCGGAGTTCAGGTGCCACTTGCCTATCATCGCTGTCTGGTATCCTGCGTCGTGCAGCAGCTTGGGGAATGTCTGCTGCGAGCCGTCGAAGGTGCGCGAGTTGTCGGTGAATCCGTTTGCGTGGCTGTACTTGCCCGTCAGGATGCAGGCGCGCGAGGGGCCCGATATGGCGTTGGGTACGTAGCAGTTCTCGAAGAGCATTCCCTCGTCGGCCAGCCGGTCGAGATTGGGAGTTTCGAGCAGCGGGCTGCCGTAGCAGCTCATCGCCTGCGTGGTGTGGTCGTCGGTCATCATGATGATGATGTTCGGGTGGCGCGGCGCCTTGTCGGCGGAGCATGCGGCAATCGCCGCGCCGGCCAGCGGCAGAGCCGCCATGCGCATGCCGGCAGTGATGGTTTCAGTGTGTTTCATAGTGTTATAGGCTTAGTTTTTCGAATTGCGTCGTTCGCGTGCAGCCTCGACGAGCGGCCGCAGGGTGCGGATGAGCCGGTTGTCGCCGGTGTGCAGCGCCCATTCGTACATCTTCTCGCGCATCGACTCGATTCGCTCGCGGTACGAGGCGTCGACTGCGAGGTTGAGCATCTCGCCGCGGTCGCGTTCGAGGTCGAAGAGCTGTTCGCGATTCTGAAAATGGTTGTAGAGCACGTATTTGTAACGGTTTTCGACGATTGCCCAGCCCTTGACCTCTATTTCCGAGAGGAACGTCTCGATGTAGACCTCGTCGTGCAGCGCCGCGTCGCGCCCGACGGTCAGCGGACGCAGCGAACGCCCGCGGTAGGTGGAGTCGAGCTCCACGCCGCCGTAGTCGCATACCGTGGCCACGATATCGAGACCTATGTTAGACAGCGCACGGTCGTTGCGCACGCCGCGCAGTGCCTTGCGCGTGCTCTTCGGCGCCTTGACAATCAGCGGGACATTGACCACCTCCTCCTGCAAAATCCACTTCTGGTTCCAGCGGTGTGAGGCTGCGCCGTCGCCGTGGTCGCTGCAAAATATTATCACGGCATCGTCGTAGAGACCCTCGTCGCGCAGAAGCTGCAACAGCTCGCCGACGCGTTCGTCGACACGCTCCGTCAGACGGTAGTAGGCGTTCAGATAGCGGCGCCAGTCGTCCTCGGTGTACGTCGAGGTGTCGTGCGAGCGGGGATGTGCTGCGCGGCGCAGCCCTATCGCCTCGGGCTCGTATGTCGAGGGCATGAAGTTATGGGGCAGATTGGGGTTTTCCGCCATCGGAAGCTCCTCCACCTCGCCGTATGGCAGCGTCTCGCGGCGGGCGTACTCGCATATCTCGTGCGGGTCGAGGAACGACGCCACCAGAAAGAGCGGTTTGGTGCGGTCGCGCGTGGGGAGCGAGTCGCGGCAGCGGTCGACGAGCGTGCGGTCGTCCATGTCGCATATCTTGCGGAAGCCGCGGCCGTCGGGGACGTTTATCTCCGAGGCATGCCACTTTCCGGCATACATGGTCTCGTATCCGGCCTCGTGCATCAGCACTCCGATGCTTCGCGACATGGCCTGCTCCGAGGGGCGCACGCCGTTGTCGGTCGCACCGATTTCGGTCGGCATACGGCCCGTGAGCAGCGACGCGCGGCAGGGGCCGCTGAGCGGATAGGGGCAGTACGCCCGCGAGAGCATCACGCCGTCGGCCGCCAGAGCGTCCATGGCCGGAGTGCGCAGGTCGGGGTTGCCGGCGCAGCTCATCGCCGCGGCGGTCTGCTGGTCGGTCATGATGAGGATTATGTCGGGGCGCTTGTCCCCGTTGTCGGCAGCTGCCGCGGCGGGCAGCAGCGAGCCGGTGAGTGCCGATACTCCGGCGAAAAGTCTCAGGTTCATAGTTTCGGGTTTTAGTGCAAAATTACCGCTTTTGCGGCTCACCCCCGAACCCGATTGTCGCGAATAAGTGCGTTGTCGTGCAAAAGGGTTTCGTTTTTGTCGAATCGACCTTTGATTTTGTTCCAAAACAGCCGCCGGCCGCCGCAGACTGCACAAAAACGCTATCGGTTTCGACAAAATCTAAACTCTTTTCGTAAAACGTCGCCGAAGTTTGACACGGATTGCTATCGCGGCCCGACCTATATTCATAACTTTGCAATATGAAAAAACTCTTCGCCCAGCTTCGCTTGCTGCTGCTCCCGGCTGCCGCAGCATTCATGCCGTCGCCTTGTGCGGCGCAGATCGACACCGCCGTATTCTCGCTGCTCTCGCTCGACCGTCCCGGAATGGAGCGCGTCGCCGCTCTGCACGATGCTGGCGACGACGAAGCCGCCGCTGCGGAGCTGCTGCACTACTTCCGCCGGCGAAGCGGCGTGACGACGCCTTTCGTCGACACGGTGAACATAGCGATTACCGACGAGGAGCGCCGCTGGGCCGACGAGGGCATGGAGCACCGCTTCTTCGTGCACACGGGCTACCAGCCGTCGTTCCACTACGGCGACGACATCGACTGGCAGTACTGGCCCGTGCACGACAATGAGCTGCGCTGGCAGCTGCACCGCATGAAGTGGTGGGCGCCCATGGGCAAGCGCTTCCGCGAGACGGGCGACGAACGGTACGCCCGCGAGTGGATGGCGCAGTATCTCGACTGGATGCGCAAGAATCCGCTGACGGCCTACCATAGGTCGGAAAATATCGAATTGGAGACGGCCGACAACGTCTATTTCGCATGGCGCCCGTTGGAGGTTAGCGATAGGTTGGAGTTCCAGATTCACCAGTTCCTCTACTTCCTGCCGGCCCTCGACGCCGGGTTCCTCACTCACTTCCTTGTGAACTACCACCGTCATGCCGAGCACATAACGGGCCACTTCTCGAAGCAGGGCAACCACCTGCTCTTCGAGGCGCAGCGCCTGGTCTTCGCCGGCGTCTTCTTCCCCGAGTTCCGCGATGCCGCGCAGTGGCGGGCCCGCGGAGCCGAGATTCTCGGCCGCGAAATCGGCGTGCAGGTCTACGACGACGGCATGCAGTACGAGCTCGACCCGCACTATCACCTCGAATCCATCAACATATTCTACAACGCCCTGCGGATGATGACGGCCAACGGCTATCGCGACGAACTGCCCGACGGCTATCTGGACAAGGTGCGTTCGATGGTCGAGATACTCTACAACATCTCGTTCCCCGACTACACGAACCCCATGTTCGGCGACGCCAAGCAGCACGACCGCGACTTCCTGCTGCCCTCGTACCGCGCCTGGGCCGAGGTCTTCGGCGACGATGCGATGGTGCTCCGCATGGCGACCGAAGGGCGCGAGGGCTCCGTGCCCGACTACCTCTCGCGTGCGTTCCGCACGTCGGGATTCTACGTGCTGCGCAGCGGCTGGGATGGCGGCGCCACGCAGATGACGCTGAAAGCCGGCCCTCCGGCATTCTGGCACAATCAGCCCGACAACGGCACGTTCGAGCTGTGGCACCGCGGCCGCAACTTCTTCCCCGACTCGGGCAGCTACGTCTACGCGGGCAGCCGCGAAATCAACGAGTTGCGGCAGTGGTTCCGCCGCACGCGGGTGCACAACACGCTCACGCTCGACGGCCGCGACTTGGAGCGCACCGACTCGCACTGCCTTGCATGGAGCACCGGCGGGAAGTCCGACGTCGCGGCGGTCGAAAACCCCAGCTACGACTCGCTCACGCACCGCCGCTGGGTCTTCTTCGTCGAGCGCCGGTTCTTCGTCATCGTCGACGAGGCATACGGCCCGGCCGAGGGCAGCGTGGAGCTTAACTACAACTTCATAGAGGGTGCCGAGCTTGCGGCCGACGGCTCCGCGGCCACGTCGTTCCCCGACGGCAACAACATCCTCGTGCGCGTATTCTCCGACTCGCCGCTTGCCGTTCAGGAGCGCGAGGGCTGGGTGTCGCGCAGCTACCGCTCCCGCTCGGAGCGTCTCTCCGCCGCATGGAAAGCCGCCAAGGGCGGCGACCCGGTGCGCTTCATAACGGTGATACTGCCCGTCGACGATGCCTCGGCGCACAGCGTCGAAGCCCGTCTGCGCGGCGAATTCGACCCTCACGGGGTGGCTGCCGACGTGAAGGTCGACGGCCGCCGCTACAAACTCAGATATAACCTTTAACTATTTGATACGATGAAAAAACTCTTATTAGCACTCTTTGCAGTCGCCGCGGTGTTCGCCGCGTCGGCGCAGAACGACAATGCTTCGCTCTACGAGCTGCTCGACCTCGACCGTCCAGGCTTGGAGAAGGTCAGGGCGGCGGTGGCCAAGGGCAACATCAAGGCTGCCGACAAGGAGCTCCAAAAGTATTTCCGCAATCGCTCGGGCATCACTCTGACCGACATCGACAAGTCGAACGTCACGGTGAACAAGAACGAGAAGAAGTGGGCCGAGGATTCGTTCGAGCACAAGTTCTACGCCCACAAGGGCTACGAGTCCTTCGACTACGGCAAGGATATCGACTGGCGTCTGTGGCCGGTTCGCGACAACGAGCTGCGCTGGCAGCTGCACCGCCACTACTGGTTCATTCCGCTGGCGAAGCTCTACTACACGACCAAGGAGTCGCGCTACATCGACGCATGGATCGAGCACTACACCGACTGGGTGAAGAAAAACCCGCTGGTCGACATCGACGCCCTGCGCCGCAGCGGCGCGTCGGACGATGTCGTCAAGGCCGAGCAGGAGAACAACCGTTTCGTGTGGCGTCCGCTCGAAACCTCGCGCCGCATGCAGGACCAGCTGGTGCAGTTCGAGCTCACCATCGAGTCGCCGCGCTTCACGGCCGACTTTCTGAATCTGTTCCTGCGCATGTACCATTTCCACGCCGACTACATCATCAACCACTACTCGAAACAGGGCAACCACCTGCTCTTCGAGGCTCAGCGCATGGTCTACGCCGGCATCTACTTTCCCGAGTTCAAGGACGCGGCCAAGTGGCGCCAGAGCGGCATCGACATCCTGAACCGCGAAATCGGCGTGCAGGTCTACGACGACGGCATGCAGTTCGAGCTCGACTACGGCTACCACGTAGCCTCCATCGAGGTGTTCCTCAAAGCTCTGCGCATGGCCAAGGCCAACGGCTTCGAGTCCGATTTTCCCGAGAGCTACATCCGCACCGTGGAGAAGATGACCACCATCACCTACAACATGACATTCCCCGACTACACGCAGCCGCTGTTCAGCGACCACCGCATGACCGAAGCATCGGCCATACGCCGCAACTTCCGCACTTGGGCGGCTCTGTTCGACGATGCGCAGCTGCTGTGGATGGCCTCCGAAGGCCGCAAGGGCGTGAAGCCCGACTACACGTCGCGCGCGTTCCTCACGTCGGGATTCTTCGTCATGCGCAGCGGCTGGGACAAGAACGCCACCGTGGCCGTGTTCAAGGCCGGGCCTCCGGCATTCTGGCACAACCAGCCCGACAACGGCACGTTCGAGTACTGGCATCGCGGCCGCAACTTCTTCCCCGACTCGGGCAGCTACGTCTACGAGGGCGACAAGGAGGTCACGGCCCAGCGCGCATGGCATCGTCAGACCCGCGTTCACAACACCCTGACGCTCGACGGGCGCAATCTCGAAACGACCGATTCGAAGACGCTCAAATGGGAGACTTCCGATTCGCTGACGGTGCTCGTCACCGAAAATCAGAGCTACGCCGACCTTCGCCACCGCCGTTCGGTCTTCTTCCTCGACGGCGAGGTGATGGTCATCGCCGACGAGGCGACGGGAGCCGCCGCCGGTCAGCTTGCCGTGCACTTCAACCTCTGCCCCGGCAAGCTCGAAGTGGAGCGCGGCGGAGTGGTGCGCACGACATTCTCCGACGGCAACAATATCCGCATCAAGACTCTCTGCAACGCCCGCGCAGGGCTCACCATGGACGAGGGCTGGGTGTCGCCGCGCTACCGCGAACGCGAGAAGCGCCCGACATTCGCCGTCACGGCCGACAAGGCGTCCGAGAAGGACGTGCTCTTCATCAGCGTAATCGCCCCCGAGGGCGGCGACTATGCGGGCGGCATCTCAATCGTCTCGAAGGACGACACGGTCGACGGCACTCTCTCGCTCGAAGTGCGCGTGGGCTCGAAGAGCTACAAACTCGGTTACGAACTCTGACATACGGCTTACGAACCATGAGACGACTGTTAACAATCGCAGCGCTCGCCGCCGCATCCGCGGCGGCAGCTCAGGGCGGCGGACTCGCGCCGCTCGCCGAACGCGTCAACGTTCAGGCCGACTCGGCCCGCATGGAGCAGGTCATCGACGGCCGGTGGGTGGCCGTGGGCGTAAAACGCCCCTATGCGATATGCCGCGACTCCAATCTGATGTTCGACGGCCGCCCGTCGTACCGCTTCGAGCTTCGCGAGGAGGACAACACGCTGTCGGGCTACTCCAAGGGCGAGACCAAGGGCCGCGCCGAGCTGTCGTACTGCTACGCCGTGTCGTCCGACTTCGACGGTGCGCCCGAGGGCTTCTACGACGCCGCGCAGAAGATGAAGACCGTCTACCACAGCGGCAAGGGCATCTCGCCGCAGGGCTCGACGTGCCGCTACCGCTTCTCGTTCTACGTGCCGTCGTCATTCGACGGCGAACACGCCTCGACGATATTCGCCCAGTGGCACGGCATGCCCGACCGTCGTCTGGCGCAGACCCCCGAAGGCGAGGTGCGCATGCTGACGACCGAGGAGTTTCTCGCGCTGTGGGATACCACCATATTCAAGAAGGATACGGGCCACGAGAAGATTGCGTCCACCGACCGCAAGGGGCGCCCCGTATTCCGTGCGGGCGAGCCCAACGGCTGGAAAATCGAGCAGGGAGGTTATCCGCCGCTCGCGTTCGGATTCTCGGGCGGCTACTTCTACATCAAGGCCAACTCCGACCGTAAGTGGCTCACCGACAAGAGCGACCGATGCAACGCGCGCGTCGACGGCGCGGAGGTTATGCGCCCCGTGAGGTCGGAGTACAAGAGCTCGACCATCGCCTGCCGCATACCGTGGAGCGAGTTTCCCAAAGACCGCTGGATAACCTTTTCCGTGGACGTGCGGTGGAGTCTTTACGGCGGCAGCCGCGAGACCGTGGAGCGCGACGGCCGGTTGAACGTGGTGATGGCGTGCGACGGCGAAGAGCGCACGCTGGTCGACGACCGGCGCATCGACATCGGCCGCAACGACGAGGACGGCTACTACTTCAAGTTCGGCATCTACCGCGTGGCCGGCAGCACCGTGCCCGTGTGCTACAACCTCGCCGCATACAGCGAGCAGACGGTATGCGATTAGCAATGAGCAATCAGAAATGAGTAATTAGCAATTAAACCGTCTCCCGATGCGGCAATTGCCGATTACTCATTTTTCATTTCTCATCGTATTTCGCCACGAGATCGCGGCACCTTCACGCAATTATTAATATTTGAGTAATCGGCAATCAACCAGCCCCACGATGCGGCTACTGCTGATTACTCATTTCTAATTGCTCATTTCTAATTACTGCATTGCTATTGAACTTCGTGCTATCTTTTCGCGGTGGACGAAAACTACGTCCGTCGGCGGGCGCCATGCCGCCGCGGAGGCGCGGTCGGCGAAGAGTCCGAAGCATGCCGAGCCGCTGCCGGACATCGAGGCGTACACGGCCCCCTGCGCCAGCAGCGCATCGCGCACGGCCCGCACCGACGGATGCGACGCGAAGACAGACATCTCGAAATCGTTCTTCACCGCGCCCTGCCACTGCCGGACGGGGAGTCCCAGACGCTCGGCGAGCGGCACGTCCGGCACTGCCGGCGCAATACCGGCATAGGCCTCGGCCGTCGATACTCCCTCGGCAGGTTTCGCCACGACGAGCCACAGCCCCTCCAAATCGACATCGAACGGAGTCATTATCTCGCCCCTGCCCTCGCACATCTGCGGGCTGTTGCGCACGAAGAAGGCCGTGTCGCTGCCCAGCTCCGCGGCACACTCCACGAGCTGGCACTCCGGGAGCCCGAGCCCGAACAGTTCGTTCACGGCGAGCACCACGGCCGTGCCGTCGGCCGAACCTCCGCCCAGCCCCGCACCGAACGGCGTGCGCTTGTCGAGCGCGATGCGCACGCCGTCGACGCCGAAGCGGCGCTGCATCATGCGGAACGCCCTGACGCAGATGTTCTTCTCCGCAGGGCAGTCGACGACCAGCCCCGTCTGCACGAACTCCACGCCCGCCGCCGCAGTGCGCACCACCTCCACCGTATCGAAAAGCTCCCTCACGGGAAACATGACGGTTTGCAAATCATGGTATCCGTCCTCGCGGCGACGCAGCACGTCGAGTCCGAGATTTATCTTACAGTTGGCTTCGAGTTTCATGAGTGCAAAGATGGGCCAATAATCGGAGAATAGCAATTATTATTGCTATATTTGCGACATGAAATTCCGCACCGAAACAGAGATAGCGCCCCTGCGCGCGCAAATCGACTACCGAAGCCGCATCGTCGCCCTCGGGTCGTGCTTCGCCGAAAACATGGCGGGGCGGCTGGCGGCAGCCAAATTCCGGGTCGCGGCCAATCCGTTCGGTGCGATGTTCAATCCCGAATCGATAGCCGGTGCCGCGATGCGCGCCGCCGAACGCCGGCATGTCGCCGCAGAGGAGCTGCATCGGGGTGCGAACGGATATTTCCACTACGACTTTCACGGAAAATTTACGGCAGCCTCGCCCGACGAAGCCGTCGCGCGCATGAACGCGGCAGTGGATGAGGCGCACGAAGCGCTGGCCGCGGCCGACACGGTGATTCTCACGCTCGGCACGGCGTGGGTGTTCCGGCTCCGCGAGAACGGACGCACGGTCGCCAACTGCCACAAGCAGCCCGCCGCGCTGTTCCGCCGCGAAATGCTTGGTGCGGACGAGACGGCCGGCATCCTCGCACGGCTGGCCGAAGGGCCGCTCGCAGGCAAGCGCATAATCATAACGGTGAGCCCCGTGCGGCACCTCGCCGACGGGCTGGACGGCAA
>CAMWIG010000032.1 GCA_947174295.1 uncultured Alistipes sp.
GTAAGTTCGCGCGCCGGCTACGATGTCGTGGAGTCGGTCTATCGGTGCGGTAATTGCGGCCACACGGTGCGGCGGCGCTCGAACCGCTACAAGGACGACGGCTTCGGCGGAGGAATGATTATCGGCGGAGGCGGCTTCGGACGCGGCGGAGGCGGAAGCATAGGCGGAGGTTTCGGCGGCGGCAGCTTCGGCGGCGGAGGTGCCGGCTCGAAGTGGTAGAGGCATTTGCAGGCGACACCTTATAAATAAATATAGTAGAGAAACAATTATCAACGAATATTTCGAATCATGAAGAGAATCTTGTTACTTGCCGTCGTCGCTCTCTGCGCGATGACGTCGTGCTCGACCTACAACGGTATGGTCGAGAAGGAGGAGGCGGTCAATACTGCGTGGGCCGATGTCGAGACGCAGTACCAGCGTCGCGCCGACCTTATCCCCAACCTCGTGGCCACGGTCAAGGGCTATGCAGCACACGAGCAGTCGACGCTCGAAGCCGTGGTCGAGGCCCGCGCTGCGGCTACGTCGGTGCATGTTTCGGCCGAGGGCCTGACGGCTGCCGATATCGAAGCCTACTCCAAGGCGCAGGCCGGCGTCACCTCGGCGCTGGGCCGTCTGCTGGCCGTCGCTGAGAGCTATCCCGAACTGAAAGCCAACGAAAACTTCATCGAGTTGCAGGCGCAAATCGAGGGTACGGAAAACCGCATCTCGGTGGCACGCACGCGTTTCAACGACGCTACACGCGCCTATAATGTCGCCACGCGCCGTTTCCCGGCCAACATCATCGCCGGCATGTTCGGCTTCGGGCAGAAGCCCTACTTCGCGGCCGACGAAGCCTCGGCGGCGGCTCCTGCGGTGGAGTTCTGACGACGGGTAGATGAGCGCACCGCAGGTTTTGTACGTTATTTGCAGTCGCGAAAGCCGGTGCGGGACGTTCCGTGCCGTAAAAACGACTGAATCATGAGTACAGAAAAGAAGAACGCAGGAAAAAGCGGTTGCTGCGATGTCTGCGAAGCCGACTTCGAACGCAACATCGAGAACATCGTCGACGAAGTGAAAGGCTACACGGGCAAAGACCACGACCGCAAGCGCCGCGAAGTCGAAGCCGCTTACGGCGGCAGCGACCGCAAAGACAAGTGACAGCTTGCCGACCGAAATCCGGGCAGGTATCCGTTCAACGGATACCTGCCCGGATTTTTCGTCTCCTCAGGCGGCTGCCGGGCACTACGCTGCGGGATGCAATACCCCCAATATCGAGTTAATAAAATTATGTGTCAATATTGATTTTTCGAAACTATTTCGCCAATTTTGCGAAACAATACCCCCTCGTGGAGTGTTACGATTTGCGAAACACGCAGCATCTGTGCCTCAGCCTTCGGATACTTTCGTTCGGTAATGCTCAAATAAATTTGGCATTGCCATAGCTTATTAGTATCTTTGCGCGGTCGCTTCGGCGACAGACATATTTTAGATGAAAGTGTTTCGCTTTTGACCTTGGATGGAAATCTGGTAAATTTCAACGAAAACAGGGTAGGCAGTAACACTCTCGCTTGTATTGGTATGCGATATGTCGGCTTTTGTACCGGCGTTTTCGATACTGAGCAAGTGTGGGGTATTGTTTATTTGTTTTCGGGCTTACCAGAGCCTCCATCCGGATAAACGAACTGCTCCACACTTTCCTTTTTTTTATTCACGTATCATAGGGAGCAGGTGTTACGCCTAAAAAATGTAGAGAGATGAAGAAATCCGTTCTCATTCTCGCGCTGTCCGCGCTCATGGCGGGCGGCACGTGCACGGTATCGGCGCAGTCGCGCGGTACGGCATCCAAAACAATCACGACGACCAAACTCGCCAACGTGCAGGAGACTCGCGAAGTAGTCGAGTCATACATGCTCGATGCCGGTTACGAGATGCTCGTCATGCCGACCGTGGCCGAGGTCGAGGTGATTGCCGACAGCATCGGCGCCGGCGGCAGCAAGTCCTATTCTCACAAGACTTTCGAGGGTTCGGCGCGTCTGGACGGCCTCACGGGCCGCGAGTACACGGTCGAGAAGCTCGTCGAGGGCAAACGCATGTATGTCGACTTCGAGGTGTTGAAGAGTCTGGTAATCTATGACTTCTGCCGCGAGACCGACGCCGATTTGATTGTCATGCCCCAGTTCAGCGCCCGCCACAAGACGCATAAGGTGACGACGACCGATGCCGACGGCAACACGATGCAGGTCGACGAGCCGGTCGAGAAGGACGGCAAGTACGTGATGATAGTCGACATGATAGGCTATCCGGCCCGTTACACAGGCTTCCGCGTCGGCAACGCCAACGACGGCTGGGTCAAGTCGCTGTTCCGCCAGGGCCGCATCAGCAGCGAGGAAGAAGCCCTGCATGTCGAGAACGAAAGAATCACGAAACAGAAATAACGCACAATTCCCAATTTCACTTCAAATTTTTATTAAACAAATCATCATGAAAAAACTTATTTTGTTTGCGGTTGCGGCCATCGTGGCCATGCCGCTCGCGTCGTTCGCACAGAAGACGACCGTTACCCGCGTAAATCGCGAGAAGAACTACACCACCTCGACCCGCAACGTCGATATCTGGTACGAGGGCGAACTCAACTTCGGCTACGGCATGGGCGGTACGCTGAAAGCCGACGGCGAGTCGGCCGATGCCAAGTATGCCCGTCCGTTCATCGAGACCGTACACGGCGTGCGCATCACCAAGTACGCTTTCGCCGGTCTGGGCGTCGGTTTCAACTATGCCTACAATGACGAGTGGAAGGTGGGCATGATGCCCGTGTTCCTGAACCTGAAAGGTTACTATCCCGTCACCGAGACGTTCGCGCCCTACGTGTCGTTCGACTTCGGTTTCAGCTCGGGTCTGGTCGGCACGAAGGATTTCGAGGGCGAGGATGGTCTCGACCTGAAAGGCGGATTCTACGCTTCGTATGGCGTGGGTCTGAACTACAAGCGTCTGAACTTCGGCCTCGGATGGCAGCACCAGGGCATGAAGTTCAAGTACGACGGCGAGTCGAGCGACAGTTTCAGCGTCAACTCGTTCTTCGTGAAGATAGGTTTGAAGTTCTAAGCCGGCAGTTGTTATGAAGAGACTGTTTGTTTTGTTCGCATTTGCGGCCGCACTTGTTGCGGGCGGCTGCTCGGACAGTGCCGAGGATTCCGGCCCGGATTTGCGTGACGAAGCACCGGCCATAGTCGGTCTGTGGCAGACGACATCGCACCGTTGGACCGAATACGACGAAAACGGCCGGAAATTGGACAGCGGCACCGACTACGAAGATTGGTTTACTCTCGAACTTACGGCCGACGGCGAGTTTCACTGGCGTGAAGACGGCATCAATTACGGCAACAATCCCTACCACGACGGGACGTATACCTACGATGCCGCGACGCATACGTTGACGCTCAACATCCCGGTCGCGATAGATTTCGGCCTTCAACGTGCCGAAGTCTTGCGTCTGACGCCGAGTGCCATGCAGTTGTCGTGGCGGACAGAGTATTATAATGACTCGGACTACGATGTCAATATTCTGTCGTTCAAACGTATCGAATAGCTGAAATCCTGTGTGAAAGGAGCGTGTACCTTGCGGGGTGCACGCTCCTTGGTATTTCAGCTGAGGCGTATGCCGTGCCGACGTGCGTCACAGACGTCCCGACTCCTCGCCCGAACCGCTCTCGACGGCCCGTTTGTCGAACGCCTTTCCGGCCTTGAAGTTGTAGGCTGCGCGTATGCTGAACATAGGTTTGTTCCATGACTGGTCGACTCTCATATCGCGTGTGAACCCGTCGGAGGAGACCGTCACGTTCTGCGTCTGCGGTATGATGTTGTAGACCGAGGCCGAGAGCGTCAGGCGGTCGTCGAAGAGCCTCTTCTTGATTGTCGCCGAGAGTTTGTGCATGGGTGATATCGAGGTGTTGCCGAGGTATGCGCGCGTCCATGTCATGTAGTCGACGTCGATTGCGAACTTGTGCGGCAGGACGAACGTCGTCGATGCGCGGAACTGGAACATGTGGTGATACTCGACTTCGGTGCTGGGCGGGATGCTCATGCCGTAGTACATGTAGGTGGTGTTGGCGTTGAGCGTCCACCACCTGGTGAACTGGAACGGCAGGTTGGCCGAGAAGTAGAAGTTGTTGACCTTGCCGTAGTTTTCGAACGTGAGGATGAGCATGTCGGGGTTGTCGGTGCTCTGACGCACGATTTGCTGTATGCCGTCGCGGCTGAGCGTCATGCCGGCCGTGAAGGAGTATTTCTGTTTGAGAATGTAGGTCGTCGAAATCTCGTCGGTGTAGCTCGGTTCGATGCCGGGGTTTCCTATCTTGTAGATGTAGTCGGATATCTGCGTGCGGTTGGGCGCGAGCGTCCAGAACGACGGACGCTGAATCGACCGCGAGTATTGCGCGATGAGCATGTGGCTGCCGTCGGCGGTGAGCATGTACGACAGGTTGGCGTTGGGGAAGAGCGAGAAGTAGTCCTGCTTCACGCCGTCGCCCTTGCCGCGCGTCGCCGTGAACTCGCCGCGAAGACCCGCCACGAGGCTCACGCGTCCCAGACGGGCCGAAGCTGCGCCGTAGAGTGCGGCGATGTTCTCCGAGTAGTCGAGCGTGAAGCTCTGCGCTGCATTCGGCTGCCAGGCCGCATCTTTCATGTACTCGTACCGTGCGTCGTTGTACATGTCGTTGCGCGTGTACTTGGCGCCGGCTTTGAGCTGCCATTTGGGCGTGAAGTTCTTTTCGAGCGCCACGGTCAGGGTGGCGATGTCGTAGCGGTTTTCGGTGCGGTCGCGGTAGAGCGAGTCGCGCATGTCGGCGGGCGTTGCGGTCAGCGTGCGCATGTCGTTGCCGTTGTCCTCGGTGCGGCGGATGTAGTCGGCCAGCACTTTGAGCGTCGAGCCCATGGAGTCGATTTTCCAGATGTAGTTGAGGTTGGCCTGATACTGGCCGCGCGACTGCCGGTTGTCGTATCGGCTGTCGGTCGTCGTGACGGACCCGCCCGACGAGAGCACCGACTGCGAGGTGTTGTGCGAGGGCTCGCCGTCGTGGAAGTACTGGAACTCTCCGCCGATGCTGTGGCGCGGCGCGATTTCGTAGACGGCGCCTATTTTGCCGCCGTAATTTCTGTTCGAGGTCTCCATTTCCGACGATGCCTCCATGCTGTTGTCGGCCGCCGCGGCGTACTGCGTGCGTTCCACGGTGTGCATCTTGTCGTCGCTTATCCATCCCCAGGCCGAGGCGTAGAGGTCGAGCCGGCGGTGGTGGTAGTCGATGCTGGCGTTTGGCGAGTAGTCGGAGTTGTATGCGCCCTGGCGCGTCTGGAACGATACGGTGCCCATCATGCCGTCCTCGCGCTGGCGGCGCAGCGTAATCATGATGACGCCCGACGAGGAGTCGGCGTCGAAGTCGGCGCCCGTCTGCGGTACGACCTCGATTTTCTGTATGTCCTCCGCGCGCAGCGAACGCAGGTAGGTGAGCATCTGCTGGGTCTCCATGCGCAGCTCGCGGCCGTTGACATAGACCTTCGAACCCGATTTTCCGTTTATCTCTATTCTGTCGTCGGTGACCCACACGCCCGGCGCCTGCGTGAGCAGCTCCACGCCGTCGCGTCCCAAGGCCGACACGGCGTTGGCTACGTCCACGACGAAGCGGTCGGCTTCGCGGCGCACGATGGGGGAGGTGACGACCACCGCTTCCAGCTCTTCGGCCGTCTGCGTGAGGACGAACACGCCGCAGTCGGTGGCGCTCTTCACGGCAACGTCGCGCTGTTGGGTCTCATAGCCGAGAAACTGCACGCGAACCGTGTAGCCGCCGTCGGGAACCTCGGCGCGGAAACGGCCGTCGGTGTCGGTCGCTACGCCGCGAACCTGCACCGAGTCGCGCATGAAAATCACGTTGGCGAACTCGACGGGAGCGCCGCTCTGGTCGGTCACCTTGCCCCTGACGGGCGACTGTGCCGCTGCGAACGCGGTGGCGAGGGCGGCGGAAAGGATGATTGCGGAGAAAAATTTTTTCATGTATAAATATCTGTTTTAGTTTTAATATTTGCTTTGCGGTATTATTTCACGGCGCAAAGATATAAAAAAAAACATATATTGTGCAATACATAGTAGTTAATTCGCGAAAAATATTTTATACATATGTTTATTGTCGTTTTTTTGTGTTTTGTTGAAAAGTTTTGGCGTTGCTTGTGCGGGAATAAAAGATAAAAATTCGTAAATTTGCACGTTATTTATATTCCGTATATCACACGCAAAGTCTATGCTCAGCATCGCATTCTACATACTTCTGACACTTCTCTGCACGATATTTCTCGTCGTTTCGGCCGTCGTCCTCGTGCTGACATGGCCTTTCGACCGGGCGCGCCGCGCCGTGCACGAACTTTCGCGCGTGCTGGTGAGAATATTCTTCGGCATTCCGCCGCGGTGGCGTTTCGACATCGAAGGGTTGGAGCATGTCGACCGCAGCAAATCCTACGTCATAGTGCTGAACCATCGCGCCATGACCGATATCCCGGTGCTCTATTTCGTGCCGCTCAATTTCCGCTGGGTGTCAAAACGCGAGGTGTTCCGCATCCCGTTCTTCGGGCAGTTCCTCTCCGTTCACGGCGACATCTGCATCGACCGCGGACGCGGCGCCGCGGCCATGGAGCAGCTTCTGCACGACGGCCGGCTGTGGATTTCGCGCGGTGCGTCTGTGGCGATATTTCCCGAGGGCACGCGCTCCAAGACCGGCGAGCTCGGGCGTTTCAAGGCCGGAGCTTTCATGCTGGCCCGCGAGGCCGGGGTCGAGATTCTGCCCGTCGTGCTGGACGGCACGACGACGCTCGTCCGCCGCAACAGGCTCTTCAACTGGCGCAACCGCATAACGCTGCGCGTTCTCGAACCGGTGCCGGCCGACGTAGTGCGGCAGACCGACACCAAGGAGCTCATGGAGTCCGTGCGCGGACGCATGGCCGCTGCACTCGCAGAAATCCGCAAATAAACGCTTATTATGGCAGAACTTGATATAAAAAACAACAGCTACGGCGACGACGCCATCATTACGCTCACTCCGCGTGAGCACATACGTCTTCGTCCGGGCATGTACATCGGAAAACTCGGCGACGGAACGCAGGTCGACGACGGCATCTACGTGCTCATCAAGGAGGTGGTCGACAACTCCATCGACGAGTTCATCATGGGTGCGGGAAAGCAGGTCGAGATAACCATCGAGGACAATGTCGTTTCGGTGCGCGACTACGGACGCGGCATTCCGTTGAAGTCGCTCGCGGCGGCTGTCAGCGAGATGAACACGGGCGGAAAGTACGGCGGTTCGGCATTCAAGAAGACCGTGGGACTGAACGGCGTGGGCGTCAAGGCGGTCAACATGCTGTCGAGCGAGTTCACGGCCCGCTCGGTGCGCGACGGAGAGGCCCGCACGGTGAAGTTCGCGCAGGGCTTGCAGCTCTCCGATCGGTGGGAGAGCGACGTGAAGGAGAAGAACGGAACCTACATCTCGTTCCGCGTCGATACCGAGGTCTTCGGCGACTACTCCTACAACATGGAGTACGTCGAGCAGATGGTGAAGAACTACACCTACCTCAATCTGGGCCTTACGTTCCGGCTCAACGGTCAGACCTACGTCTCGAAGAACGGACTTCTGGACCTGCTCAACGAGCAGATGTCCGAGGAGCCGCTCTATGCCCCCATCCACCTCTCGGGCGGCGATATCGAGGTGGTGATAGCTCACGGTACGGGCTACGGCGAGTCCTATTTCTCGTTCGTCAACGGACAGTACACCTCGCAGGGCGGCACGCATCAGGCGGCGTTCCGCGAGGCCATTGCGTCCACGGTGCGCGAGTTCTACCGCAAGGATTACGACGCGTCGGACATCCGCACGTCGATTCTGGCGGCCATCTCGGTGAAGGTCACCGACCCCGTATTCGAGTCGCAGACCAAAATCAAGCTCGGCTCGAAGGAGATAGAGCCCGGAGTGTCGATGCGCAAGTTCGTGATGGACTTCCTCGGGAAGCACCTCGACGACTACCTGCACAAGCACCCCGAGACGGCGCAGATTCTGCAAAAGAAAATCGTCGAGAACGAAAAGGAGCGCAAGGCCATATCGGGCATACAGAAGAAGGCCCGCGAGACCGCGAAGAAGGTGTCGCTCAATAACAAGAAGCTGCGCGACTGCAAGATACACTTTACGGACAGGAACGATTTGGCCGAGCAGTCGATGATTTTCATCACCGAGGGAAATTCGGCGTCGGGTTCGATTACCAAGAGCCGCGACGTGCGCACGCAGGCCGTATTCTCGCTGCGCGGAAAGCCGCTGAACAGCTACGGCCTGACAAAGAAAATCGTCTACGAAAACGAGGAGTTCAACCTCCTGCAAGCGGCTCTGAACATCGAGGAGGATATCGAGAACCTGCGCTACAACAAGGTAGTGATAGCAACCGATGCCGATGTCGACGGCATGCACATCCGCCTGCTGATGCTCACCTTCTTCCTGCAATTCTTCCCCGAGGTGATACGCCGCGGCCACCTCTACGTGTTGCAGACGCCGCTGTTCCGCGTGCGCAACAAGAAGGAGACGCACTACTGCTACTCCGAGGAGGAGCGGGTGAAGGCGCTGGCCCGCTGCGGGGCGAATGCCGAGATTACGCGATTCAAGGGTCTCGGAGAGATTTCGCCCGACGAGTTCCGCGAGTTCATCGGCGAGAACATGCGTCTGGACAAGGTTCGTCTGACGAAGGACGACCCGATTCACGACATGTTGGAGTTCTACATGGGCAAGAACACGTTCGAGCGCCAGGGCTTCATCATCGACAACCTGCGAATCGAGGAGGACATCGTGGAGGAAGACCTCTAAAAAATTCAAAATTCAGAATTCAAAATTAAGTATTGACACTCGATGTCGGAAGAGAACAAATATAACATCGAACCGGAGCAGACGCCCGTCGAGGCGCGGCCGGCAGAAGAAGCGTCGGCCGGGGAGACTCCGGCCGTGAAACCGTCGGCCAAGCCGTCGAAATTCGACAAGCTGATAGGCGAGGAGGGCACCGTGCGCCGTCTGACGGGCATGTACAAGAACTGGTTTCTGGATTACGCCTCATACGTAATCCTCGAACGGGCCGTGCCGCATGTCGAGGACGGACTGAAACCCGTGCAGCGCCGCATACTCCACGCCATGAAGTCGGTCGACGACGGCCGCTACAACAAGGTGGCCAACATCGTGGGTCAGACCATGCAGTACCACCCCCACGGCGACGCCTCGATAAAGGACGCCCTCGTGCAGCTGGGACAGAAGGATCTGCTCATAGACTGTCAGGGCAACTGGGGCAACATACTGACCGGCGACGAAGCCGCCGCCGGCCGATACATCGAGGCGCGACTGTCGAAGTTCGCACTGGACGTGGTATTCAACAAGAAGACCACCGAGTGGATGCGCTCCTACGACGGCCGCAACGAAGAGCCCGTGACGCTGCCCGTGAAGTTCCCGCTGCTGCTGGCGCAGGGCGCCGACGGCATCGCCGTGGGTCTGGCGTCGAAGATTCTACCGCACAACTTCGTGGAGCTCATCAACGCCTGCATCGCACATCTGCGCGGCCGCGATTTTCAGCTCTTCCCCGACTTCCCGACGGGCGGCATGATTGACGTGAGCCGCTATAACGACGGTCTGCGCGGCGGTGCGGTCAAGGTTCGGGCCCGCATATCGAAAATCGACAAACGCACGCTCGCCATCACCGAAATCCCCTATACTACGACAACCGAGTCCATCAAGGAGTCGATAATCAAGGCCAACGAGAAGGGTAAGATTAAGATAAAGAAGGTCGACGACAACACGGCCGAGAAGGTCGAAATCATCGTGCAGGTAGCTTCCGACGAGTCGTCCGACCGCACCATCGACGCACTCTACGCCTTCACCGACTGTGAGGTGTCGATTGCTCCGAATGCCTGCGTCATCTGGGAGGAGAAACCCCATTTCCTCGGTGTGAGCGAGATTCTGCGCCGTTCGGCCGACCACACGAAATATCTGTTGGGCCGCGAGCTCGAAATACGTCTCGCCGAGCTGAACGAGGCGTGGCATGCCGCGTCGCTGGAACGCATCTTCATCGAGAACAAGCTCTACCAGCTCATCGAGGGCTGCCGCTCTCGCGAGGCCGCCTACGAAGCTGTCGATAAGGGGCTCGCACCCTTCAAGAAGCGTCTGCGCCGCGAGGTGACCATCGAGGACGTGCAGCGCCTTACGGAGTTGAAGTTCATCCGCATTTCGCGCTACGACACCGACAAGGCCGACAACGAAATCCGCCAGATAGAGACCGACATCGAGAAGGTCCGCTACGATTTGGAGCACCTGACCGACTATGCCGTAGCCTACTACGAGCGCATACGCGACAAGTACGGCAAGGGCCGCGAGCGCCGCACCGAGATTCGCGAGTTCGACTCCATCGAGGCCACCAAGGTGGCCGTGACGAACGCCAAACTCTACGTCGACCGTGCCGAGGGATTCTTCGGCATCGGCAAGTCGATGAAGGATGCCGAGTTCGTGTGCGACTGCTCGGACATCGACGATGTGATAGTCTTCACCAAGGACGGCCGCTACGTCATCACCAAGGTTGCCGACAAGTCGTTCTTCGACAAGGGAATATACTACATCGGGGTGTTCAAGCGCAACGACGAGCGCACCATCTATAACGTCCTCTACCGCGACGGCCGCAACGGCCCGATTATGATGAAGCGCTGCGCCGTAAAGGGCATCACGCGCGACAAGGTGTACGATATGACCAAGGGTACGGACAAGAGCGAAATCCTCTATATGTCGGTCAATCCCAACGGCGAAGCCGAGGTGCTGAAAGTCTACTTCAAGCCGCGTCCGCGTCTGAAAAAGGTCATCGTCGACCTCGACTTCTCGGAGCTGGCCATCAAGGGGCGTCAGAGCCAGGGCAACCTCTTCTCGCGCTACGGCATCCACCGCATCGTGATGAAGGAGCGCGGCACGTCGACGCTCGGCAGCATCTCGATATGGTACGACGAGGATGTCCGCCGTCTGAATACCGACGGCCGCGGCCGTCGTCTGGGCGACTTCAAGGGCGATGACAAGATTGTGGTGTGGACGGCCAAGAACCAATACTACATCACGGGCTTCGACGTGGCGCAGCACTTCCCCGACGACACGGTCCATGTCGAGAAGTACGCTGCCGGCACGGTGTACAGCGTCTGCTACTACGACCGCGAGCAGAATTACTACTACATGAAGCGCTTCGCCGCGGAGATGGGCGACCGCATGCAGTCGTTCCTCGACGAGGACGGGCAGGCCGATTTCGTGTGCGTCACGGCCGTTGCGGGCGCTCGCTTGGAGATTACCTACAAGGGAGCGCAGGCATCGCGTCCGGCCGATGAAATCGAGGTCGACGACTTCGTCGGCGTGAAGAGCCACCGAGCCAAGGGCAAGCGCATCACGACCTACGATGTAGCCACGCTGCGCTTCATCGAGCCCGAGCCCGAACCCGAGTCCGAACAGCCAGCCGCCGGGGGCGAGGAACTTGCGCCGTCCGGCGAATCCGTCGCCGTGTCGCTCGATGTCGACGATGTCGACTCCGCGGCCGAAGATGCAGTCGGGGAGGAGTCGGCATACGAGAGCGACGAACCGATTGATTCCGAACAGTTGAACCTCTTCTGAGCAGTGCCACTCTACCTGATAGGATACATGGGGTGCGGCAAGACAACTCTCGCCCGCAAGCTCGCCCGCCGCTTCGGCCTGCGGGCGGTCGATACCGACGAAGCGGTCGAACGGGCGGAGGGTGCCTCCGTCGCCGATATCTTCCGCTACGAGGGCGAGGCGCATTTTCGCGGCATCGAGCGGCGTGTGCTGGAAGAGATTTCGTCATCGTCCGACGACGCGATAGTCTCCACGGGCGGCGGACTGCCTGCATGGGGCGACAACATGGAGTTCATGAACGCAGCCGGACGCACGGTCTACCTGCGCCGCTCGGCCGAGCAGATAGCTTCGCGCCTGAGTCCATACGGACGGCGGAAACGTCCGCGTCTGAGAGGTCTCGACGATGCGGAGCTGGTGGAGTTCATGCGGCAGGACATCGCTGCCCGCGAACCGTTCTATTCGCGTGCGCATCTCGTCGTCGACTGTATGGGTCTCAGCGATGACGGGATTGCCGCGATAATCGAAAAATGGATGCACGACGATGAATAACAATCCGATAGGAGTTTACGATTCGGGCCTCGGCGGACTCTCCGTGTGGCGCGAGTTGCGCCGTGCGCTGCCCGACGAATCGCTGACCTATCTCGGCGACGGAAAGAACTGTCCATACGGTTCGCGACCGCGCGAGGAGGTGCGCCTGCTTGCCGACGATGCGGTGGCCAGTCTTCTGGCCGAGGGCTGCAAGATGGTGGTCGTAGCGTGCAATACGGCTACCGCCGCCGCCATAGATTTCCTGCGCGAAAAATATCCGTCGGTGCCTATCGTCGGGCTCGAACCTGCCGTGAAACCGGCGTGTCTCGAAACGCGCAGCGGGGTAGTGGGAGTTCTCGCTACGGAGCGCAGTCTCGACGGCGAGCCGTTCCGCCGCACGGCGGCCCGCTACGGCTCGGGCATCGAGGTCATAACGGCTCCGGGCCGCGGATTCGTGGAGCTCGTCGAGCAGAGCCGGGAGGATACCCCCGAGGCCGAGGCGTGCGTCCGTGCAGCCGTCGGGGAGATGCTCGACCGCGGCGCCGACCGCATAGTCCTGGGATGCACGCACTATCCCTTTCTGCGGCACGTCATCGAGCGTGTCATCGGTGACCGCGACGTGCGGATTGTCGATTCTTCGGCCGCCGTGGCGCGCCGCACGGGGCAGCTGCTCGACCGTTTCGCCCTGCGGGCCGCAGAGGGGCACAAACCCGAATATCGGTTCCTTACCTTCGCCGACGATGTCTACGCGGAGCGTCTGCGCCGCAAGGCGTTCGAATGACACCCGACAATGTGGAAATTCGAAATTAAATAGGTTGCGCGCCGGCCTTTACCATTCTTGCAAAGCATTGCCGGCAGGGGGGCTCTGCTATTTGACTGCGTCTTAGATACTGCGATACTTCGCCTCGGCAAAATGCAAGTAAATTTGCTTTTGCGCTCGCTTATTCGTACTTTGGCTATCGCCTTGGATACTCCCGCTCGGCAATGCTCAAATAAATTTGGCATTGCGCTCGCTTATTCGTACTTTGGCTATCGCCTTAGATACTCCCGCTCGGCAATGCTCAAATAAATTTGGCATTACCCTCGCTTATTCGTATCTTTGGCTTCGCCGAAGATACTTCGCCTCGGAAAAAATGCAAGCAAGCTTGCTTTTTCTCTCGGCTTATTCGTATCTTTGACTCCAAATTATCTGTTAGATTATGGCTTCTTCCGACAAAAGATCCGCATCATCGGCCAATACGGCTGCTGCCGAGCGTTCGAATCGCGACAGCGCCCGATGGATTGCCGGTCTTATAGTATTCATATTCGGTCTGTTCGTTACGGCAGCCGTTCTGTCGTATCTCTTCACGTGGAGGGACGACGCCAGCATCCTCACCGGCGTAGACAAGGATAACCCGATTGCCGACCATACCGCCGCCAACGTGTGCGGCACGGCCGGTGCATGGCTCGGCGAGTTCATCGTGGGGCGCGGCTTCGGCCTGTTCGGAGTCATACTGCCGGTTATGGTGGCGATGATGGGCGTGCGCATCATTCGCCGGCGGCCGTGGCTGGTCACGCACTCGTTCCTGAGCTCGCTGATCGTGCTCATTCTCGGTTCGCTGTCGCTCGGCGCGGCAGTCGACACCGCCGGCGAGGTGTTCGGTTCCGGCT
>CAMWIG010000033.1 GCA_947174295.1 uncultured Alistipes sp.
AGAGCATCTGACTACGGATCAGAAGGTTACAGGTTTGAGTCCTGTCGGTGTCACTGAGGAAAGAGAGTCCAAAAGGCTCTCTTTCTTGCGTTTATGGCGGTAGGTGGGCCGGCGGTTGCGATTTCGGCGGTCGGGTGCCGCTGTCTGGCGTATCTCCGTTCGTGCGGCTGGTCGGACGCAGTGCGTTAGCCTGTGTTCGCAATACGCCGAAAGCTCTCTTTTTGGAATAATCGGATGCGGGTGTGTGGAAAATTTCGTAATTTCGCATTGCGAAAACATTATGAAATATGATTGACAAGATTTTGGAATATAACCGACGTTTCGTCGAGGAGAAGGGTTACGAGCGGTTCATCACCGACAAGTACCCCAACAAGCGCATAGCAATCGTCACCTGCATGGACACGCGTCTGGTGGAGCTCCTGCCGGCGGCGCTGGGATTCCGTAACGGTGATGTGAAGATAATAAAGAATGCCGGGGCGACGATAACCAATCCTTTCGACAGTACGGTGCGCAGCCTTCTGGTGGCGATATACGAGCTCGGAGTCGAGGAGGTGATGATAATCGGCCATACGGGATGCGGCGTGCAGGGTATGGACAGCGCGGAGATGCAGCACGCCATGCGCGAGCGTGGCATTCCCGAGCAGCACATCACGCTCATGAAGCATTGCGGCATAGACCTGGACAGCTGGCTGCACGGATTCGACGATACGGAGTCGGCGATTCTCGAAACCGTCGATCTCGTGCGCAACCATCCGCTGGTGCCGCACGATATCGTGGTGAAAGGTTACATCATGGATACTACGACCGGCGAGTTGCGTCCGATAGAGTAGCGCATCGTCCGCAAGCAAGCGATACGGGCCGGCGGGAACACTCCCGCCGGCCCGTTCTGCCGATGTTCGGAATCCTCCGAAACGCTTCATGTGTGTGCCGTTCGCTGCGGGAGGATAACGAAAAAAGGCGAGTCGCCCCGCCTTGAATGTTTTCACAACGGAATAATCCTTATTGTGATTTGCTTTTAAATTCGTAATGCAAATATAGCGCTATTCGGCGGATAATCAAAAAATTTTCCTTAATTTTACGACTGTCATTCAAAAAAAACTCAAATACATGAAGCGCATCCTCGGTTTGGACTTGGGCTCGGCGAGTATCGGCTGGGCCGTTATCGAAGAAAACAACAGCGAAGAGACGGTCGTGGAGACTGATTCCGCGACGGACGACCGCATAGTGGCCATAGGCAGCCGCATTATCCCGCTGAGCGTCGACGAGAGCACGCAGTTCTCGAAAGGGCAGGCATTGACGAAAAATGCCGACCGAACCAAGCGGCGCACCCAGCGCAAAGGTTACGACCGCTATCAGCTGCGCCGTGCGTTGCTGTTGGAGGAGTTGGGCCGCCGAGGCATGTACGACGGCTGCACGTTGAGGCTCTCGACCCTCGAACTGTGGGGCCTGCGGGCACGGGCGGTCGGGGAGCGGATTTCGCTTCGCGAGCTCGGCCGCGTGCTGTGCCACCTGAACCAGAAGCGCGGCTACCGCACCGTGAAGTCGGATTTCGGCGACAAGAAGCAGGGCGCATACGTGCAGGCCGTGGTCGACCGGTACCGCGAGCTTCACGAGCGCGGTGTGACGATAGGGCAGTATATGTACGAGGGCCTGAAAGCCGACCCGGCGTTCCGATGCAAGGAGCGCATCTATCCGCGCGATGCCTATGTCGAGGAGTACGATGCCATAATGGAGTGTCAGCGCGCGTTCTATCCCGAAGTTCTGACAGAGGAGGTCGTGGCCCGCATCCGCGACTATATAATCTTCCACCAGCGGCCGCTGCGGTCGTGCAAGCATCTGGTGGCGCGGTGCGAGCTCGAACGGCACGATGTCGAGAAGGACGGCCGGGTGCGCAATTGCGGGCCGAAGGTCGCGCCGCGCACCTCTCCGCTCTTTCAGGTCTGCAAACTGTGGGAGTGCATCAACAATCTGAATATTCGGAACAAGCAGGATGAGATTCTCCCTATCTCCATGGAGCAGAAACGTGCGATATTCGACTTCATGAACACCCGCGAGAAGTTGAAGGCCGCCGACCTGAAATCGCTGCTCGGCGAGAAGTCGCGCGAGTGGCAGTTCGGCAAGGCTGTCGGCACGGGATTGCAGGGCAACACGACATATTGCGCCATAGCGCGTGCTTTGGACGGCTATGCCGGCAAGGATGAGTTGCTGCGGTTCGATTTGGAGGTCGCGGACGATACGCGTGCCGATACCGAGACGGGCGAGATTGCAAAGGTCATAGACTCCTCGTTCGAGCGTCAGCCGCTGTACAGACTGTGGCATACGCTCTACTCGATTTCCGACATGGAGGAGCTGCGCAGTGCTCTGCGCAGCGGATTCGGAATAGATGACGACGGGGTGCTCGACGCTCTGTGCCGGCTCGATTTCGTGAAGGGCGGCTACGGCAACAAGTCGTCGCGCGCCATGCGCCGCATTCTTCCGTATTTGCAGCAGGGAATGCAGTATTACGAAGCCAAGCTCGCCGCCGGCTACGACGATACGACGCTGACGAAGGAGCAGAACGAGGCCCGGCAGCTGGCCGATACCTTGCAGCCGATACGGAAGGGCGAGCTGCGACAGCCCGTAGTGGAGAAGATATTGAACCAGATGGTCAATCTGGTGAATGCCCTCATTGAGGAGCACGGCCGTTTCGACGAGATACGCGTCGAGCTCGCCCGCGAATTGAAGCAGAGCCGCGAGGAGCGCGAGAGGGCGACGAAAGATATATCCAAGGCCGCCGGCGAGAATGACAGGATAGCCGCCCGAATCAGGGACGAGTACGGCCTGACGCCGACGCGCTCGCGCATACAGAAATGGAAGATGTGGGAGGAGACCGACCACAGATGTATGTATTGCGGAGCCAGCGTGAATGCGGCGGAGTTCCTGAGCGGATTCGGTGTCGAGGTAGAGCATGTCATACCCCGTTCGGTGCTCTTCGACGACAGCTTCTCGAACAAGGTGTGCGCATGTCGTGCCTGCAACAAGGCCAAGGACAACCGCACGGCGTTCGACTTCATGAAGAGCCGCAGCGAGGGTGAGTTCGACGCATATTTGGAGCGGGTGAACGATTTGGCGGAGAAGAAGAAAATATCCCCCGCAAAGCGCAGGAAGCTGCTGATGCCGGCGTCGGAGCTGCCCGAGGATTTCATCGAGCGGCAGCTGCGCGAGAGCCAGTACATAGCCAAAAAGGCAAAGGAGATGTTGCAGACGGTGTGCCGCAATGTCTTCTCTACGAGCGGTGCCATCACCGATTTCGTGCGTCATCTGTGGGGCTGGGACGAGGTGCTGCACGACCTTAACTTCGAGCGTTACCGCAACGCCGGCCTGACGGAGTGCGTCGAGCGGGAAATCGACGGCCGGAAGTTTACGGTCGAGCGTATCGCCGGGTGGTCGAAGCGTATGGACCACCGCCACCATGCGGTGGATGCTCTTGCGATAGCCTGCACCAAGCAGGGCTACATCCAGCGAATCAACAATCTCAGTTCGTTGAAGGAGGTGTCGTTCCGGTCGTATTCCAATGATGTGCAGGGTGCTGTCACCAAACAGCGCCTGACGCGCTTGGAGCGCTACATACGCATGCAGCCTCACTTCTCGACTGCCGAGGTGGCTGCTGCTGTGGACGGCATCGCCGTGTCGTTCAAGAGCGGCAAGCGTGCGGCGAGTGTCGGCAAGAGGTATCTCTACCGCGGCGGAAAGCGCGTGTGCGTTCAGCGCGGCATCGTCATTCCGCGCGGCGCGCTGAGCGAGGAGACGGTCTACGGCCGTATCCGCAACAGCGAGAGCGGCAGGGAGGAGTTCGTGGTAAAGTACGATGTGGGCTCTATTGCTCTCAAAGATGTCGATTATGTTGTCGACAGACGTATTCGCGAAATACTTCGCGAGAGATTGGAACGGTTCGGCGGGAAACCCGATAAGGCTTTCGCAGAGCCGGTTCTCGACCATCAGGGACGTGCGATTCGCAGCGTGAGATGTTACACGGGTTTGAGCGCTACCGTGCCGCTGCGCTACGATGAACAAGGCAGGCCGACGGCGTTCGTAAAGCCTGCGAACAATCACCATGTCGCGATTTACGAGGGGCCGGACGGCAAGCTGAAAGAGCATATCGTGACGTTCTGGCATGCCGTGGAGCGCAAGAAGTACGGAGTGCCGGTCATCATTACCCGTCCCGACGAGGTGTGGGACTCCGTTACGGCGGATATGCCGGAATCGTTTCTGCGCCAATTGCCCGAGTCTGCTGACTGGAAATTCCGTTTCTCGATGCAGCAGAACGAGATGTTCATACTCGGCATGGACGAGGAGTCGTACTGCGATGCCATGCAGCGGCAGGATTATGCGGCGCTGGGCAAGCATCTGTATAGGGTGCAGAAACTTACGCGTAATGATTATTATTTTCGATACCATTTGGAGACGACGGTCGATGACAAATACGACGGAGCGAAAAATGAAGCGTTGTCGATTAAAATGGGCAAGATGATTAGAACAAGTATGAAAGCGTTGGCGGCTAAAAATCCCCATAAAGTCCATGTCAGCGTAACGGGTAAAATATCGGAGGTATGATTAAGCGGACATTGTATTTCGGCAATCCGGCATATCTGAGTGTCAGGCTGGCGCAGCTGGAAATACGGCTGCCCGAGGTGGAGAAGAATCCGACGCTGCCCGAGAGCTTCAAATCGTCGGCCGTGAAGCGCGTGCCGATAGAGGATATAGGTGTCGTCGTGCTCGACAACAAACAGATTACCGTCACGCAGGGTGCGCTGGGCGCTCTGCTCGATAACAATGTCGCGATTATATCGTGCGACGAGCATCGCATGCCGTCGGGGCTTATGCTGCCGCTGGCGGGAAATACGACCCAGTCGGAGCGGTTTCGCTGTCAGATAGATGCGTCGCTGCCGCTGCGCAAACAGCTGTGGCAGCAGACCGTGCAGGCCAAGATTCTCAACCAGTCGTCGGTGTTGTACCGCGTGCGGAATCTCGACTGCGGAAACATGGAGGCGTGGGCCCGGCAGGTCAAAAGCGGCGACAGCGACAATCTCGAAGGCCGCGCGGCCGCTTTCTACTGGCCTAATCTTTTCGGACATATCCGAGGGTTTCGCCGTGACCGGGAGGGCGCTGCACCGAACAATCTTCTGAATTACGGATATGCCGTTCTGCGGGCCGTAGTGGCGCGGGCGCTGGTCGGCAGCGGGCTGCTGCCGACGTTGGGCATTCACCACCACAACCGCTATAACGCCTACTGTCTGGCCGACGACGTCATGGAGCCCTACCGCCCGTATGTCGATATGCTGGTGGCGGAATTGATGGACAGCGGCGCGGACTGCTCGACTCTTACCACCGAAATCAAAGGCAGGCTGCTGTCGATTCCCGTGCAGGATGTCGTAATCAACGGCCGCCGCAGCCCTCTGATGATTGGTGTGGGTATGACCACGGCATCGCTCTACAAGTGTTTCAGCGGTGAGCTGCGGAAAATCGCATATCCCGTGCTGGAATGATCGGACGGTTCAGCGAATATCAAATCATGTGGATTTTTGTCTTTTTCGACCTGCCGACCGAGACGAAACGCGACCGTAAGGTATATGCCGATTTCCGCAAGAATCTTTTGCGCGACGGATTCACCATGTTTCAGTTCTCCATCTACCTCCGTCACTGCCCGAGTCGCGAGAATGCCGATGTCCATATCAAACGGGTGAAGCAGTGGCTGCCAAAAGAGGGTTATGTCGGCATCATAACCGTAACCGACAAACAGTTCGCACAGATGGAGCTGTTTCGCGGTTGCCAGCTTGTCGGGCACGATGTACCGACGCAACAGTTGGAACTGTTCTGAACAGAAAAAGGATTTACACCACTTGGGGTGTAAATCCTTTAATCAAACACAGTGATTTTTTAATCCTGATTTCTCCTTCAAACGCTTGACAATCCGTCTTTTATAAGGATTGCGGTGTGTTTGATATGTCAAAGATACGAATAAGTGAGCGCAAAAGCAAGTTTACTTCCATTTTGCCGAACGCAAGTGTCTTCGGCGAAGCCAAAGTACGAATAAGCGAGGGTAATGCCGAATTTATTCGGGCATTGCCGAGCGGGAGTATCTATTATAAAATAATTCCGTGCACGCATCGGTGCGGACGGCAGCCCTGGACGCCGACGGCAACGACACGTCAATCGACGTGCCAGTAGAGCGCAACGGCCGCTATGTCATGATAGTCGAGGCTGTCGGATTCCCTGCCGTATACTCGGGATTCCGCGACGGCACACGCGAGGACGGCTGGATAAAGGATTTGTTCAGAGACGGTCGAATCGACAATGAATCGGGAGAAATAATCTCCGACGGAGAGACTGTCGTAAAAATCAAATAATCCAAAACCTGACAAATTATCATGAAAAACATTATCATACTCGCCATTACGGCCGTTCTTGCCGTTCCTTTCGCGGCATCGGCCCAGAAAACCACCGTTACACGCGTCAATCGCGAAAATACTTATCGCACCGTAAAAACGGAACGCAGAATCGGACATGCCGCACCGACGGTGAATCAACCCCGACAGAAATCGGTATGGTATCAGGGTTAAATAGATTTCGGACTCGGCATCGGAGCAGAGATGACCGGTCCGATAATCGAAACAATACACGGAATCCGTATAACGAACTACGTTTTTCTCGGCATCGGTATGGGCCTGCACTACCCGATAGAATACGGCGACCCTTTCGTTCCTCTGTTCACCGACTTGAAGTTGTACTATCCCGTAAACGGCAGAATAGCGCCGTTCCTGAACGTCGATACCGGATTGGAATTGTGTGACGGCGGGATGTATTTCAGTGCCGGAGCCGGTCTCAAATACAAGCGCCGGCAATTCAGCGCAGGTGTACGTTGCAATGAAGCCGACAGTTTCAGCGGTTCTTACGGTCATTACTCCCACGGATACGGCAGTACATATTACGGTTACCTGAAAGCGGGCTTCATGTTCTGGCGCCTGCCGGCTATTCATGCGGACGTTTACCCCGGCGGGTAACCGTTTTTTCTTCGCGGGCGCTGCGGCGGCGGAACGATTATTGCCATGTTTGATACAAGAAGTATTCACCATTAAAAAATCGAATTCTATGGAAGAGAAAGCAACCGTCTACATGGCCGACAACTGGGAGTTCAAACTGGCCGGCAACACCAAGTGCTGCGACTTGAACCCGAAAGCCCTGTTTCTGTTCTCCGCGGCCAAGTGCGCGGCACTCACAGCGAAGCACATCATGGAGAAGGCGCAGGTCACGCCGAAGCGTTTCGAGATTACGGTCTCGGGTACGCTGTCGACCGACGACTTGCAGGCCGAGAGCATCTACACGGGTTTCAACGTCTACTACAACGCCGAGGCCCGCACGATCGAGGAGCAGGCCAAAGTGGCCCGAGCGATAAATCTCACGCACGACAAGCACTGCGGGCTCATCCGCATGCTGCGGATGATTGCTCCCGTGTCGCACGAGATAGCGATAGTATCGACCGAGCCCGCGAAAGTCTGACGCGACTCGGGCACCTACGGCGGCACGGCCTGTTCGGGCCGTCCGTCGCCGCCTGTACGCCGAAGCTGCGCCGATGCGTTGACTCTCAACGTATTGCAGCGCCATAACGCTGCATATTCATGCGAAGAGTCGATTTTTACGACACAAGATACATGTTATTTGCAGAATATCGTTATCTTTGCGATGTTTCAGTGACATTGATAAACGAATCCTCTGCATTCCCGTTGCTTCGCGAATCTATTGTTCTGCATTACAAAATGACGTCGCGTTCATTTTAAGCGAAGCAGCTATTTCCCATTGGTAAAAAGATGTGCGAATAATTTCTCCGCTGCGGGCGAGTCGGCATTCGGTCCGGCGCAATCGGCAGCCCGGACACAATGCCGGGTCAGCATGTGCAAAAAACGCGACACCTGAACTGCCGGCAGCATTTTGTGCAGCGTCACGTAGAGCAGCAGCATGTTTTTCACCTCGGCCGGAAGTTCATATCCGGCCAGCGCGTCGCTCGGATAGCGCAAATACTTGCGGAAGGTGCTTTGCCCGATGCCGCACAGCCGACAGACGAAACGCGAATGTACGCGGATATGGTTGCGAGACGGATTCCCCCGTTCGTAGAACAGGGAGTCGACGTATCGGGCAATCGCGACACGATGAAGATGATACTTGATTTTGACCATAAGTAAAAGATATGTATGGCTACAACGACAAACCTGCGCGAGACTCCGAGTAGGACAGATTCCAGATGTAATCGCGCAGTTCCGAACGTGACGACAACCGGCAATATCTGTAATGTTTGGGCAGAGCGTGCCATTTTCGGAACGAGCGCTGATTGCGGCTGCTCGATTCAAGATAGAGACGGCCGTACTCGTACTTATCGTAGATGCCCCACAGCGAACTCGACGCAGGACATTGCGGATCCTTCGAATGGAAAAGGTACAACTCGCCGACCTTCAACACCGCATCGGCGGCATCCGATGTCGACGGTACGCGCATCGAATGTCTGATTTCGGTCGACGATGGTAAGATTCTATGTTTTTTCATTTCTTCCGGCATTTATTTTGAGCATGACATATCAAAAAAAACGCGCGGTTCTTTGGATTTTTAATAACAAAAGGCCCATTTTGTATATAACTATCCTTGCCAAGAACCGCGCTTTTTTTGCGCGCAACTTGGCTGTCGTCTGATAATTATATACTTATGTTTGGCCTTTTGTTAAGACGAACAGCTCTACTGCATATCTTTCACGAATCAAAATTAGAAAAAATCGCTGTTCGACACAAATTTTCGTCGAATATTTCTTAAAAATAATTTTTGCGGCATACGCCGGCAAACATCCCATTGCGCATGCCGCACTCAGATAAACAGCTGTATTGCAACGCGTTGCCGCAAGCGATCAATCTCCGCAACCGTTCTTTGAATCGCCCACGATAAAAATCCGGCCGGCGATGCCAGCCTCGGCCGTTTTTTTCAAACATTCCATCATCCCCCGCGAACCGCGCAGCAGCACGGCCGCCCGTCGGCTGCCGCAGCGCCGACGGCAAGCCGAGGAGGTCGTCCGCATCCGTGACCTGCCGTTCAGAACCATTTCGCCGGACGGAGTGCAGCGCCGAACACGGCGAAACCTATGCCGTCCTCTCGCGCCGGCAATAAAATCCCCGGACCTCTTCTCGAAGTCCGGGGCCAAGCGGAAGTTGCGCCCTGCCATCGTCCGACGAAATATCCGCTGCGGGCGCTGCGCACAGCGGGCACGTCACGGACTTCGCGACCGAAGGCGAACGGGTTATTTCACGGAGACCTTGTCCTTGAATCTTTCCAACTGACGCTTCAAGGCGTCTATCGCCTCGTCCACCGCCTCCTCGAATCGAGTTGCGCGGCCCTCGGCCACCAGTTCGTCGCCGGGCATGTGCAGCGTCACGGTCGCCACCTTGTTGCCTTTCTCGTGATCCTTATCGAGTTTCATGATTACGTCGGCGCCCGTTGCGCGGTCGGCAAAACGATCGAGTTTCGACATCTTGTGCTCCACGAATTCGACCAACTTTCGGTCGGCATCGAATTTTACCGATTGAATTTGTACGTTCATAATACTTCGGCGAGTCCGGCGTGAGGCTGTTATTATTGTTGCGGTCGGTCGCCGAACCCGCCGGGCTCTGTTTTGCGATGCTCAGGCATCGCATCCGGCGACCGTTGCCGATTTCATGCGTCATTCTCTGCCGCTGCGACGGCCGGAACGCGGATGGGCGCGGGCATAAGCCTCTTTCAAGCGTCCGATGCTGTTGTGGGTATATACCTGAGTCGAGCTCAACGACGCATGCCCCATCAGCTCCTGAATCTCGCGCATGTCGGCGCCGTCGTTCAACAGATGCGTAGCGAACGTATGACGCAACACGTGGGGGCTCTTCTTGCCCTGCACGCCGGCTTTCGTCAGTTCGGCACGCACGGCCCTATACACCGCACTACGCGAGATTCGCGCTCCTTTCGATGTTAAAAATAGTGCTTTTTCACGAGATTTGCAAATATTTTGCCCGTCGACGAACTCGATATACGATATTATTTCGCCGCGCAGCGCCTCGACGATCGGAATCACGCGTTCCTTGTCGCCCTTGCCGCGCACCCTGAGCGAGCGCATGTCGCCCGAGAAATGGTCACGGTCGACGGCCACCAGCTCGGCCAGCCGCAGACCGCAGCCGTAGAGCATCAACAGTATCAGAGCATTGCGCCGGCGCTCGAAGTCCTCGTCCGAGGATGCCTGCGCCGCATCGTCCAGAACACGCTCCATGCGAGTCTCGGGCACGAACGACGGCAGCTTGCGCGACACTTTCAGCGACCCGATACGCAGGAATATGTCGCTGTCGACCTCACCGCGGCTTCGCAGATAGCGCCACAGCGACCGCAGCGATGCGAGTTCGCGATTGACCGACGCGGCCGACAATCCGTCGGCTCCGCTGCGACGAACTATCCAATCGTGAATCGAATCGGCCGTCAGCGTGCGGGGGTCGAACTGCTCGACAGGCACTCCGAGCCAACGCACGAACCGTTCGATATCGCGCCGATAGTTGCTCACCGTCAGCGGAGAAAAGCGGCGTTCTGACTCTATGTATGTAAAAAAGTCTTCTAACACAATGCAAATATAGCGAAACCGGCGGCCCGGCGATAAATTTATTCGCCCGAAATAAAGAATTTTACTACTTTTGCAAAAATTTCACGCACGATGAACAACAAAAAACTCGGAATAACACTCCTCGTAATATTCACGGTGCTGCTCGCCGCCGACCAGGCGCTGAAAATATGGGTAAAGACCAACATGCACCTCGACCAGACGATAGTGGTCGCGCACGACTGGTTTCTGCTGCACTTCGTCGAGAACAACGGCGCCGCATTCGGAATGCAAATCGCATCGACCGGCGCTGTCGACTGGGGCAAGCTGGCGCTCAGTCTGTTCCGCATAGCGATGATAGGTGCGCTCGGCTGGTACATATCCTACCTCTGGCGCCGCAAAACCCCGACGGGAGTACTCGTCGGACTGACGATGATACTCGCCGGGGCCGTCGGCAACATCATCGACAGCGCATTTTACGGAGTGATATTCTCGGCTTCGACGCCCGACAGCGTGGCGCACTTCGGCGGCAGCTACGCCGGATTCATGATGGGTCGCGTGGTCGACATGTTCTACTTCCCGCTGTTCCAATGGAACGGTATCCCGTCGTGGCTGCGTTTTCTGGTCGACCGCAACAACTACTTTTTCGGAGCGATATTCAACCTCGCCGACGCGTATATATCTGTCGCTCTGGTATATTTGCTGATTTTCCACTACCGTTTTTTCAGCAAGTGACCGCAGCCTACGCATGACGGCGCACGGGGCTGATTAATTTTTTTTGTATTTTTTTCGATAAAAATTCGTCAATTCAAAAAAAAGTACTACTTTTGTCCCTGCAAAACCGAGCCCAGGTGGTGAAATGGTAGACACGCTCGTTTCAGGTGCGAGTGCTGAGAGGCTTGTAGGTTCGACTCCTATCCTGGGCACAACCCCGTCAGAGGAAACTCCGGCGGGGTTTTGTATTGAACGACGTTTCTCTCCGAACGGCAGTCATCCGATACGACAGCGAGTGAACGACACCCGATTCCCGCCCGACTCTTTTCAGGCTGCGAATTAGGCTTCCGCATAATCGACGTTATATTCGCAGACAAAGGCCGGCTCCGAAAAGTTCAATACCCAAAATCGGCAATTCGCATCTTTGGCTTCGCCGAAGATACTTCGCCTCGGAAAAAATGCAAGCAAGCTTGCTTTTTCTCTCGGCTTATTCGTATCTTTGACATATCAAACACACCTATAGTGCTCGCACATGCGTTCCACGTCGTGTTGTGATTTGCTTTTAAATTCGTATCTTTACGCCCGTGATTGATCGCGATACCATAGACCGGATATACTCCGCAGCTAATATAGTCGACATCGTCGGTGACTACGTGACGCTCAAACGTCGCGGGGTCAACTATATAGCCTGCTGCCCGTTTCATAACGAGAAGACTCCGTCGTTCGTCGTCTCGCCCGCCAAGGGACTTTTCAAGTGCTTCGGCTGCGGCAAGGGCGGCAATGCCGTGACGTTCGTCATGGAGCACGAGGGCATATCCTATCCCGATGCTCTGAAAACCGTAGCCAAGCGCTATGGCATCGAGGTCAAGGAGAAGGAGCTCACCGAGGAGGAGGTTCGGCGCAACGACAATCGCGAGAG
The DNA here is from genome assembly GCA_947174295.1 of uncultured Alistipes sp. Taxonomy (GTDB): domain Bacteria; phylum Bacteroidota; class Bacteroidia; order Bacteroidales; family Rikenellaceae; genus Alistipes. The sequence continues at coordinate 12,261 of CAMWIG010000033.1, forward strand.
CATGTTCACGCTCAACAGCTGGGCGTCGGACTATTTCGCCGACATTCTGGCGCACGACGGCGAGGGCATAAGCGTCGGCATGAGCTATTTCAGGCAGAAGCGCGGCTTTTCCGACGCTACGATAAAGAAATTCGGTCTCGGTTTCTGCCCCTCGAAGGGCGATGCAATGACGCGTGCGGCTCTCGAAGCCGGCTACAAGGAGGAGTTCCTGCTCTCGACGGGCCTCTCGTTGAAGAGCGACCGCGACGGCTCGCTGTTCGACCGTTTCCGCGACCGCGTGATGTTTCCCGTGCACAACATCTCGGGCCGCGTCGTCGCATTCGGCGGCCGCACGCTGCGCACCGACAAGAAAGTCGCGAAGTACCAGAACTCGCCCGAGAGCGAGATTTACAGCAAGACCCGCGAGATATACGGCCTCTTCTTCGCCAAGAAAGCCATACAGCAGCAGGACTTCGCCATCATGGTCGAGGGCTACACCGACGTTATTTCGATGCACCAGTCGGGTGTGGAGAACGTGGTCTCATCGTCGGGCACGTCGCTCACGACCGAACAGATACGCCTGCTCAACCGCTTCACGAAGAACATAACAGTCATGTACGACGGCGACGCGGCGGGCATCAAGGCCTCGATTCGCGGTATCGACATGATTCTGCGCGAAGGCATGAACGTGCGCATCGTTCTGCTGCCGCCCGAGCACGACCCCGACTCGTTCGCGCAGTCGCACTCGGCCGAGCAGACGCAGGAGTACATACGTTCGCACGAGGAGGACTTCATATCGTTCAAGGCCCGTCTGCTGCTCTCCGAAGCCAAGGGAGACCCGATTCGCAAGGCTGCTCTCATAGGCGATATGGTGCAGTCGATAACCCAGATTCCCGACCCCATACAGCGTTCGGTCTACGTCAAGGAGTGCGCGCGCATCATGGATGTCGACGAGAATCTTCTCATCGGCGAGGTCGCCCGCAAGCGCGCCACTTCGGCCGGCGACCGCGAGACGGACGATTTCCTGCGCCGCCAGCAGCAGATTCAGCGCCGTGAGGAGTCGACCGTGCCTGCCCCTGCTGCGCAGCCCGAGGTGGACTACTCGAAGGGGGTCGAGGCCGGCAGCAGCGAGGAGGCGCTCGAACGCGAGATTGTGAAGTATCTGCTCAAACACGGCCACGACAGCTTCGAATTCAAGGAGGGGCGCAACATGGTCGCGCTCAACGTCGCCGATGTCATCTTCTCGGAGCTCGATGCCGACGGCCTGCATTTCAGCCATCCGCTCTACAATGCCATGCTCGCGCGCTATCGCGAGGAGTGGCAGCGGCTGGGCTCGGGCGTCGAGGTGCCGGCCTACAACTTTACGAACCACGACGACCCCGAGGTCTGCAAT
>CAMWIG010000034.1 GCA_947174295.1 uncultured Alistipes sp.
CCCTACGACCCACACAAACGCATAGGCGTGGCAATCTCGAAGCTCGGCGCGAGCCGCGCGATAGCCATCGGCGCCTACGCATTCGCGCTGAGCAGCCTCGACCGACAGACCGAAGAATAAAATACGCACTAAGAATATGGCAATATACAGATTCCGCCCGATACTCAAACCGGTAATCTGGGGCGGTGAAAGAATCATACCCTACAAGGGTCTCGACTCGGCGCAGCACTGCGTGGGCGAGAGCTGGGAGCTCTCGGGCGTCGCAGGCGACGAGTCAGTCGTCGCCGAGGGCCCCGAGGCCGGCACGACGCTGTCCGAGCTCATCGACCGCCACCGCGAACGTCTGGTCGGACGCCGCAACTACGAGCGTTTCGGCAGCGAATTTCCGCTTCTGGTGAAGTTCATCGACGCACGCGACGACCTCTCGATTCAGGTACACCCCGGCGACGAGCTGGCACGCGCGCGCCACGGCAGCTTCGGCAAGACCGAGATGTGGTACGTCGTCGACGCAGCCGAGGGCGCGCATCTGCGGTCGGGATTCGCCCGCGAGACGACGCCCGAGCAATACGCCGCCGCAGTGGCCGACGACACCATCTGCGACCTGCTGTGCGACTACGCAGTCCGTCCGGGCGACGTCTTCTTCCTGCCCGCCGGACGCATACACTCCATCGGCGCAGGGTCGTTCATCGCCGAGATTCAGCAGACGTCGAACATCACCTACCGCATCTACGACTTCAACCGCCGCGACGCTGCGGGCAACACCCGCGAGCTGCACACCGAGCTTGCGAAGGATGCCATCGACTACACCGTGCTGCCCGACTACCGCACCCGCTACGTCCCGAGCGACGGCCGCCCGACGACGCTCGTCGACTGCCCCTACTTCACCACGGCACTCACCGAGACCGTGCAGCCTCTCACGCTGCCGCTCGACGACGCCGACTCGTTCACCGTCGTCGTGTGCGTCGAGGGTTCTGGCACGATTTGCGACGGCTGCGGCAGCGAGACATTCGTCCGCCGCGGCGAGACGCTGCTCGTTTCGGCCGACTCGCAGCAAATCGGCATACGCCCGGCGGAGAGGATGAAGGTCCTGACGAGCCGCGTGAAATAGACGCCGGCCCGCTTCACCGATGCCGGCCGGCGAAAAAAACGCCGGCCGGCATTTCCGTTTTTACGCATTTTTAAGTAATTTTGGGCTAAACAGACTTTTTTTCGATGAAGAAACTACTCGCCACGCTTCTCGCCGCACTCTCGGTCGCGGCCGGCGCATACGCCGCCCCGGAGTACCGGTTCCGCATGCTCGATACGAACAACGGACTGCCCGACAACAACGTCCGCAACATGGTGATGCTGCCCAACGGCCTGATGTGCATACAGACATCGTCGATGCTCAATCTCTACAACGGCGCGACGTGCACCAGCTACCGTTACAGCCCCATCGAAGTGCCCTACACCGAGTACAGCGGCCTGAGCAACGCCTACTACGACGCTGCGGCCAACTCGCTATGGTGTACGAGCCGCGACCACACGTGGTGCTTCGATCTCGACACCCGCAAGTTCGAGTACGACATCGGCCGCAAACTCCGGCGCTTCGGACTCGACTCGCTCGACGATGCGGGAGGATTCTTCGTCGACAGCCGCAACGACTATTGGGTCGTCGACCCGCGAACGGGCATTTACCGCTGCGAAACGGCTACCTCGACCGCCACGCGCATCGAGATGCTCGACGGCATGACTACGCCGATTATCATGACCCAAATCGGCGAGTCGATATGGATGCTCTCGCTCTCGGGTGCGCTCGCCGAGTACGACACCGCCATACGGTCGTTCCGCAGTTTTCAGCGCATACCCCTCTCGGGCGGTTCGACGCCCAGCCGCATGGACATGGTGCGCACCTCGACCGGCGGGCTGTGGATAATGTTCGACCGCGACCTCGTCTATTTCGACACCGAACGCCGGCAGGCCGTGCGCAGCGAGGCCGTAGCTCTGGGCGGCAACGACATCTACACGACAATCGCCATCGACGCCGACGACAATCTGTGGGTCGGCTCGGCACGCTCGGGCGTGAGCGTGGTGAACACCTCCACGATGGAGCACTACACACTGCCCTATCTCGAACAGACCAACGGCTCGCGAATATACCACCACACCGACATATCGAAAATCTACATCGACGACCGCGGCGGCGTGTGGATCGCCACGCTCGCCGAGGGGCTCCTCTACTGGCATCGCGACATCATACGCCTGCACACAATCGACAGCGAATCGCTCTCCCGCGGCCGTATGACCGACGAGAGCGTGAAGTGCATGGCGGAGGATGCCGACGGCTCGATTCTGGTCGGCACTATCGACGGACTGATGCGCTACCGCCCCGACGGCAACTCGATGGAGGTTCCCTACCCCGAACTGCGCCACGAGCTCTGCATCAGTCTCTACCGCGACAGCGACGACCGCATCTGGCTCGGCACGTTCAACAACGGCGCATTCTGCATCGACCGCGGACGCATACGCCACTACATCTACCCCGAGATGTCGACCGTCGACATATCCTACTACGACTCCACGCCCAACTTCAACTGCGTGCGCACGTTCTACGAGGACGCCGACGGCACGTTCTGGGTCTCGGTCTACGGCGGAGTGGGACGGTTCGACATCGCCACGGGCCGCATCGACCTGCTGCGCGAACGCCACCCCGAGCTGTCGCGCTTCATGATAGTGCGCGACATCTGCGACCACGGCGACGGGCGTCTGCTCTGCTCGGGCGACAACGGGCGCTTCCTCTACTCGCCATCCGAAGAGCGCGCCTACACTGACGCCCACTCCACCGACTGCCACACGCCGAGCAATCAGGCCTTCGTCGACAAACACTCCATGCTGTGGATAGCCACCTCCGACGGAGTGTCGGTAACCGACCTCGCCTCCGGCCGCCGCTACCGCATCACCATGGACGAGGGACTCCCGAACAACAACATTCTGAGCCTCGCGGCCGACAATCTGGGCAACGTGTGGGTGGCCACGTTCAGCCACATAGCCCGCATAAAGCCGCTGTTCGGCAAGGACGGCGTCTCGTTCGCCGTGTCGACCTTCGACGACAACGACGGCATCACGGCGAGCGCCTTCTTCCAGAAGTCGTTCGTCGCCCACTCCGACGGCAGCATCTACTTCGGCGGCGCGCACGGCATCTGCGAAGTGTCGCCGTCGCGCCTCTACCAGAACAACTACGGCGTCAAGCCGCTCATCTCGTCGCTTCAAATCTTCGGCCGCCCCATCGACGTCGGCGACAGCTACGAGGGGCGCTGCATCCTCGCCACCGACCTCGAACATATCGACCGCATCGACCTTCGCCACGACGAGTCGTTCCTGACCTTCGAGTTCACGAGTCTCAACTACGCCAACCCGTCGCACACGTCCTACCGCTACAAGCTCGAAAACTTCGACAAACAGTGGCACGAGATACGCTCGCAGAGCATCGGCCGCGCAACCTACACGCTTCTGCAACCGGGCGACTACGTCTTCCGCGTGGTCTCGGCCGACAACGACGCCGATTGGAGCCGCGAGTGCGCCGAGCTTCGCATCACCATCCGCCCGCCTTTCTGGCGCAGCACCGCAGCCTGCACGCTCTACGCGCTGCTGACCGTAGGAATGGCCGTCGCAGCGACGCGTCTGGTTCGCCGGCGCATACGGCGCCACAACAGCTACATGCGCACCTTGGAGCTGCAACAGCAGCGCGAGGAGCTCGACCAGATGAAGTTCAACTTCTTCACCAACATCTCCCACGAGCTGCGCACGCCGCTGTCGCTCATCATCCTGCCGTTGGAGGGTCTCATCCGCCGCTCGCAGGAGTCGCCCATCCTGCCGCAGCTCGAAAAGATGCACGACAACGCCCAGCAGCTGCTCTCGCTGGTGAACCACCTGCTCGACTTCCGCAAAATCGAGACGGGCGGCGAGAAGCTGCATCTGGCCAAGAGCGACATCGGAGAGTTCGTCGAGAACACCGTAGCCAACTTCCGCGACGCAGCGCAGCGCAAGGGCGTGACCGTCGAGGTCGAGAACAAGATGTCGGGCGGAATCATGCAGTTCGACCCGCAGCAGATGCAGCGAATAGTCAACAATCTAATCTCCAACGCATTGAAGTTCACGCCTGCGGGGGGGGGAATATTCGTCAGGCTGTCGGAGCATGACCGGGCCGGAATCCGCGTCATGGTGCTCGAAGTCTCCGACACGGGCGTCGGAATCCCCGCCGGCGAGACCGAGAAGATTTTCGAACGCTTCTACCAGAGCGACAACAACCGCACGGGCTCGATAGGCTCGGGCATCGGTCTGCACATAGTCAAGCAGTACGTCGAGATGCACGGCGGACGCGTCGGCGCCGTCTCCGAACCGGGACAAGGCGCCACGTTCCGCGTGGAGATACCGATGAACCTCGGCTCGGCCGGCGAGAACGATCTCGCCGAAGAGATTGCGGCCGACACCCCGGCCCCGAATACGGCGGCTCAGCCGGCCGGCGATTCCGCTACGCCGTGCATTCTGGTCATCGACGACCACACCGACTTCCGGCAGTACATGGCCGGCGAGCTCTCGCAGACATACGCCGTCTGTCAGGCCGGCGACGGCGCGCAGGGGCTGAAAGCCGTGCAAAAACACCGCCCCGACGTGGTCATCTGCGACGTGATGATGCCCAATATGGTCGGTTTCGAGTTCACGCGCCGGCTGAAAAGCGACATCGAGACGTCGCACATCCCCGTGATTCTGCTCACGGCACGCGCCGACGACGACGTCCGCCGCGACGGCTACGAAACGGGCGCCGACGCCTATCTGACCAAGCCCTTCAAGATGGAGATACTCGAAGCGCGCATCCGCAACCTCATCGAGGAGCGCCGCCGCCGCATATCGGTCTTTTCGTCGAACATCGACGTCTCGGCTTCGCAGATTACGGGAACCTCCATCGACGAGAAGCTCATGCAGCGCATCATGGCCTGCATGGAGCGCAACATGGACAACCCCGAGTTTTCGGTCGAGGAGCTCTCGTCGGAGGTGGGCATGCACCGCATGAATCTCTACCGCAAGTTGCAATCCATCGCCGGCATGACGCCCTCGGAGTTCATCCGCACCATGCGTCTGAAACGCGCAGCGCAGATTCTGCGCGAGAACAGCGGGCTGTCGGTCTCCGAAGTGTCGGACATGGTAGGCTTCAACACCACCAAGTACTTCACGCGATATTTCCGCGAGATGTTCGGCATGACTCCGTCGCAATACCGCGAGAACCGGTAGCCGGACGGCCCGCCCCGGACATGCGGACGGAGGACAGTGCCGATTCCGAAGATTTCATCCCCGTCGGAGTTCGCTCCGACGGGGATGATTTTCAATTGCGGGGAGTCGGCCGACCGCCCCGCCATGCTGCCGCACCGTTTCTGAACGCGGCACACGCTACCACTCGACCGGCCCGTCGAGAATCTCGCCGTCGGCGGCATCCCCAGCCGTGAAGGCCTTGCCGCCGTACTGCACGCAGAGCATCACCAGCGGCTCCGTGCCGTTGTTGCGCACCGAGCGGCGGCCGGCAGGCGCCACTCGCACCACGCTGCCTTCATGCACGGCGAACACTTCGCCGTCGACCTGGAATTCACCGGCACCGCCGAGGAAAAAGTAGAGCTCCTCGTGATTCTTGTGAGTATGGAGAAATCCCGTTTCAGTCCCCGGGGCGAAGCTCTGCAACGAGAACTCGGCAGCCGCAGCACCGACGGCGGCACCGCCGAACACCTTGCCCGGAATCTTCACCTCGGGGCCGAGCTCCAATACGTAGCCGCCCAAATCGCTCAACCGGCCGAAATCGGCCGCCCCGTAGTTCGCACCGGCCGCAATCTTCGAAATCTGTTTCATAATCGCAATATTTCAATGGTTTTACTTGTACGTTTCGACGGCAAATTTACGGCAGCCGGAGATTAAAGTCAAGTAGATACCTACCGTTCAGATAGTTACCTGCAGGTAACGATTATTGAACGCCAGCGGGTTGCAACAGCGATTTTTTTTGTAAAATTTTTTCACTTGCAGCTTTAAGGATTGTTACTTACCTTTGTAAAGCGATATCCGAACTCGAAGACCGGGCCTGCGACGCATTTCAGGCATGCCCGTCAGAGTTCCGGCAATTGCTCCTTACCGATTACTAATCGATTGCACCATGGACAGAAAGACCATTCTCGACACGACCTATCCCACCTGCCCCATACGCAACATTCTGGCGCGCATAGGCGACAAATGGTCGATGCTCGTCATCTACACCCTCGATCGCCCCGAGCCGATACGCTTCGGCGAGCTGCTGCGCGAGCTGCCCGACATTTCGCAAAAGATGCTGACAGTGACGCTCCGCACGCTCGAAGAGGACGATTTGGTGGAGCGCACGGCATATCCCGAGATTCCGCCGCGCGTCGAGTACCGCCTTACGGACCGAGCACGCACGCTGCTGCCGCACCTCAACTCGCTCATAGGCTGGGCTGTCGAAAACTCCGACGCCATACTCGCCTCGCGCACGGCACGCACTCAGAGAGCGTCGGCACGGTAGACTGCCGTCGTTTCCGATACGGAATAGGCCGAAAAACAGCCGAGACACCCGCCCTCGAAGTTGCTTTTGGGATTCGACGGCGCGAATGCCGTACCGAGCGATGCCGACCGAAAGAAGTCGTAGGCTCCGCGGTCTATCGCACGCAGTTCGGCGCGCAGCACGTCGCCCTCTTCGAGCCCGAGCCCCTCGCTCTCGACGCCCATATGACCCGAGGAGTCGGACACCACGCTGTCGACGCGTATCGTCCGGCCGTCGCGGCGCTCGTCGTCGGCGAGGAAGTATGCCTTGCGGCCGTTGCGATCGTTGCGGTAATATATATAATAGCAGTTCTCCTCTCCGGCCGGGTCCTCGAACTCCATGCAGGCGTAGAGCTTCTCCTTTCCCATGCTCTCGGCCGTCTCGAACCACAGAGCCCCGATTGCGACCGGCGGGTGCAGCGTCGACTCGGCGGCGAACCGGCCGTCCGTCACCGCAATCACGATACGGTAGCTGCCGCCGTAGACGGGTTCGCGTCCAGTGAAGCAATAGGTGTTATCCTCCGCCGTTCCGCTGCACACCTCGCGGCCGTCGCATGTCAGCTCGTAACCGAACTCCACGGGCTCAGGCGGCAACCCGCCGACGACATCGACCGTACGGCGCACCGCCACGTCCAGCGCGCGGCCGTCGAACGAGGCCTCCACGACGTAGAGCGGCGCAACGGCGGCGTATTCCAGTTCGATATGTCTCTTGCACCCGGACGACATCAGAGCCGCCGCCAGCATCAAAATACGCAACTTGTCCATCGCTATCGGAGTTTGAAGTTATACGATACGAAAGGCACGGCTCCGAACAGCGAGTACTGTATGGCCTCGGTCCGGCCGCCGGCCGTCTCCTCGAAAGTTATCATGTAGGGATTGTAGCGGTTGTAGGCGTTGTAGAGCCCGAACACTATCTCGTGCGACCAGCGGCCGCGGCTCCGCAGCCTGTACACGGCGCTTATGTCGAGACGGTGGCTCGCCGGCGCACGCGAGGCGTTGCGGCGGTCGTAGTAGTAGAGCCACCCGACGTTCTCCATCCAGTACTTTGCGTTGGGCAGCGTCATCGCCTGCCCCGACGCGAACACCCACGATGCCGAAAGCTCCCAGCGCGGCGATATGTTCCACATAGCCACTATCGACACGTCGTGCGTGCGGTCGTTGCCCGCCGTGTACCACCGGCCCGAGTCGATGCCAGGTATGCGGTTCTCGGAGCGCGAGAGCGTGTAGGCTATCCACCCCGTCACGCGGCCGCGGCTCCTGCGCAGCAGCACCTCGGCGCCGTAAGCCCTTCCGCGGCCGGCCAGCAGCAGAGTCTCTATCTGCACGGCGTCGGAGTAGGTCGTCGCATCGCGATAGTCGAGCTGTCCGTCGACCGACTTCCAGTACCCCTCGACCGAGAGTTCCCACGCCCCGCGGCCGAACGTGCGGACGTACCCCGCCGAGAGGTGGTCGGCCACCTCGGGACGAATCAGATTCGAGCTCGGCACGTAGCGGTCGAACGGCGACGAAATGGCCGAACTGCTCACCGAGTGTATGTTCTGCGACGTGCGGCCGTAGGCTGCTTTCAGGCTGCTTCGCTCCGTGAGCATGAAGTTGACAGACACGCGCGGTTCGACCCCGGCATATGTCTTCACCGCCTCCCGGCGGCCGCGGTACGGCTCCGTCGCTGCGATTCCGCCCGACTCATCCAAGCGGTAGAACGGGCTGCCGCCAAGAACGGTGAACAGTTCCAGCCGCACGCCGAAATTTATTCCCAGCCGCTCGCACGGGCGCCACTCGTCGCCTATCCACACGGCATTCTCCCACCCGCGGCGCACCTCCGACTCGCGGGAGCGGAAGCCGTCGCCGCCGACCGAGACAATCTCGCCCGTGACGACGCGGTGCAGCGACGACTGCACGCCGAAACGCACGTCGTGCGATGCCGAAGGGCTCCACAGCACCTCCTCGCGCAGGCCCCACTGCCGCAGTCCCGTCTCCATGTCCTCCGAGCCCGAGAGCGACGACTGCCGCTCGATCGCCGCCCGGTAGTGCGAGAACAGAACCGTCAGATTCGACGCCATACGGTCGGATATCGAGTGCGACCAGCGAGCCGACGCAGTCTCATTGCCCCACCGCAGCCCCATGACGCGCCGCATGACCAGATTGTCGCGGCCGAAATATCCCGACACCGATATGCGGTCGCGCTCCGAGAAGCGGTGCGTGAACTTGGCGTTCAGGTCGTAGAAGTTGAGCTTCGAGCCGTCGAACTTGTCGACGAATGCCAGAAAAGCGTCGGCATACGTCCGCCGGCCGGCCAGATAGAGCGCCGTTCGGTCGTCGGCAATAGGGCATTCGAGAGCCAGACGCGCGGCGATGAGCCCCACGCCGCCGTCCATGCCGAAACGGTCGAGTCCGCCGTCCTTCATCCGCGCGTCCAGCGCCGAAGCCACGCGGCCGCCGTACTGCACTGGCATCGGCGCCTTGTAGAGCGTCATGCCGCCTATGGCGTCGGAGTTGAATGCCGAGAAGAAACCCATCATATGGCCTGAGTTCGTCACCGGCGCGTCGTCGAGCAGCACGAGGTTCTGAGCCGCCGTGCCGCCGCGTATCTGGAATCCGCACGCTCCGTCGCCCTCGGCCCTTATGCCCGGCATCAGCTGCAACGACTTCATCAGGTCGCGCTCGCCGAAAAGCACCGGCATGCGGGCCATCTCTTCGAGGTCGACATGCACCGTACCCGCCTGCACCGTCCTTACCGCCGAACGGTCGTCGGCGCTAATCACCACAGCCTCGATTTCGGTCTGCTGCGCCGTCAGACGAAACGACAGCTCGGCATCCCCGCCGTCGAGCACTGCCGTGCGCTCCGCCGGGACATACCCCACGCAGACGCACCGCACGACATATCGTCCTTCGGGCATATCAAGCGCATACGAACCCTCGTCGTCCGACACGGCGACCCTGCTCGCCGGCCCGTCGAAAACGACCGCAGCGCCGGCTATCGCCTCGCCGCTCGCAGTGTCGCACACGGCACCGTGCACCGTGCGGAGTCTCTGCGCCGCAGACTCAGCTACCGCGAACATCGCGAGCAACAATAAGGTTAAGATTCTGACCATGACCCGGCAAAGGTAACAATAAAAAGAAAACTACGTCCCGAAAAGAGTGGAATGCGTGCAAAATATCGCGGCATGCCGTTGCAAAATCGAATTGTTTTCATTATCTTTGACTACGTCTTAGATACTGCGTCCCGGCAAAGCCGCGAATAAGTTCGCTTTTGCTCTCGACTTAACCGACTTGGGCTACGGCATCAGATACAGCGGCTCGGCCATGCCCGGACAGTGCCGGCATGGCATCCGGCCCACCCGTATCTTCGGCTTGTACGAAATTTGCACTCTCATGTTACGTAAACTCTTATTCGTTATGGCACTTTTCTCTCTTTTCGGTGGCTCGTCCAAGGCGGCGACATATCCGACCGACACCTTTACGGCAAAGGACGGCAGCGAAATCCGCATCACCTTCTTCCGCCACGCCTCGCTGGCTATCGAAGCGAAGGGAAAGCACATCTACGCCGACCCCGTGTCGGAGTTCGCCGAGTACGCACGTCTCCCGAAGGCCGACCTCGTGCTGGTCACCCACTCGCACGACGACCACCTCGACCGTGCGGCAATCGACGACCTCACCACGCGTGCGTCGCAAATCGTGTGCGACAAGACCTCGGCCGAGGCGTTCGACTTCGAATGCACCACGATGACGCCCGGTATGACAACCGACCCGTTCGCATGGCTCCATATCGAAGCGCGGCCGGCATACAACACCTCCGAGGGCCGCACGAAGTTCCACCCGCGCGAACGCGAGGACTGCGGCTACCTTCTGACCCTCTGCGGCGGCACGCGCATCTACATCCCGGGCGACACGGAGGACAACGACGAGCTGCTCGCCCTGCGCGACATCGACATTCTGATGCTGCCCGTGAACCAGCCGTACACCATGACCGTCGAGCAGGCCGTGCGCGTGGTAAAGGCCGTCCGGCCGAAAGTGTTCTACCCCATCCACTACGGCCAGACCGACACGACGACCGACATCGACCGTCTCGCGGCCGAGCTCGAAGGCGTGACCGAGGTGCGCATCCGGCCGATGGACTGACACCCTGCGCGGCACCCGGCCGCCGGCATAAAAAACGCCCCTGCCCGAACAAGGCAGGGGCGTTTCGGCAAACTGCGGCGCACTACACGGCCACATTGTTCACCGTGCGGCCTTCGACGTAGCTGCGCAGGTTGTCGGCGGCGATGCGCATAAGCCGCTCGCGCGCTTCGCGCGTGGCCCATGCGATGTGTGGCGTTATGAAGCAGTTGCGGGCCGAAAGCAGCGGATTGTCCGACTCGGGAGGTTCGGAGCAGAGCACGTCGAGTCCTGCGGCGAAGATTGTCCCGGCATTCAGCGCATCGGCCAGGTCGCGCTCCACGACCAGCGGCCCGCGGCCGGTGTTTATGAGAATCGACGTCGGCTTCATCATGGCGAGCCGCGCGGCATCGACCATTCCGCGCGTCGACTCCGTGAGCGGGCAGTGCAGGCTCACCACGTCGCACGAGCGGAACAGCTCGTCGAGCTCCGCCTTGCGCACACCCGCAGGCAGCGACTCGGCGCTCTTCGACGTGAAGGCCCACACCTCCATGCCGAACGCTGCGGCTATGCGCGCCGCGGCGCTTCCCGTGTTGCCGAACCCGACGATGCCCATACGCTTTCCGGCCAGCTCCACGAGCGGAAAATCCCAATAGCAGAAGTCGGCCGAGCGCGACCAGCGGCCGCGGCGGTTCTCGTCCGTATAGTGCTCCACGCGCTGCGCAATGGCGAGCAGATGGGCGAAGACCGTCTGCGCCACCGACGCCGTACCGTAGGCCGGAATGTTGGTAACGACGATTCCCTCCTCGCGCGCCGCAGCGACATCCACCACGTTGTAGCCCGTCGCCAGCACACCGACGTATCGCAGCCGCGGCAGCGAGCGCAGCATTGCAGCCGTGAGCGGCGTCTTGTTGGTCAGCAGCACGTCGGCATCGGCCGCACGTTCGGCAATCTGCTCCGGGGACGTGCGGTCGTAGACCGTCACCGAGCCCATACTTTCGAATTCGCGCCACGACAAATCGCCGGGATTGAGGCCGTAGCCGTCGAGAACTTTTATCACCATAACGATTAAAATTTCATCTTACACGGCAAAGGTAATCCCTTTCGGTTGCTTATGAAACGAAAAAATACTATTTTTGCATTGTACGAATGCAACAGACCGATGAACAACGCAAAATATACTCTGCACGAGGTGACCTCTCCGGCACTCGCGCGCGATTTCCTCAATCTTCCGAAACGAATCTACAAGGGCAACCGCAACTGGGTATGCCCGCTCGACAACGACATCGAAGCCGTCTTCGACCGCTCGAAGAACGAACTTTTCGCCGACGGCGAGGCTATCCGCTGGGTGGCGCGCGACGAGTCGGGCGAGGTCGTGGGCCGCATCGCGGCCTTCTACAACCGCGAGCTGGCCTCGCGCAGCGAACAGCCGACGGGAGGATGCGGATTCTTCGAGGCGCTGAACGACCAGGCACTGGCCGACATGCTCTTCGACGCCGCCCGCATGTGGCTCGCGAGCCGCGGCATGGAGGCCATGGACGGCCCGATAAACTTCGGCCCGCGCGACTCGTGGTGGGGGCTTCTCGTCGAGGGATACGAGTTCCAGCCGCTCTACGGCAACCCCTATAACCCGCCCTACTACAAGGAGCTGTTCGAAAACTACGGATTCCGCAACTACTTCAACCAGAACACCTATCTGTGGCGCGTGAACAACGACGAACTGAACTCGCTGGTGCTCGACCGCGCAAAGCGCGTATACTCCACGCCGGGCTATCGGTTCGACCACCTGCACATGGACCGTCTGGAAGAGGCGACCGAGGATTTCAGAGTGATTTACAACCGCGCATGGTCGCTCTTCACAGGCGTGAAACCGCTCGACAAGGAGGAGGCGCAGCGAATCATGCGGACGCTCAAACCAATCATCGACCCCGAAATCATCTACTTCGCCTACTTCAACGACGAGCCTATCGGATTCTTCGTTCTGGTTCCCGATCTGAACCGCATCATCGGCCGCTTCAACGGCAGGCTCAACCTGTGGAACAAGCTGCGGCTGATGTGGGACTTGAAAGTCGCGCACAAGTGCGACCGCATGTTCGGAATGATATTCGGCATCGCTCCCGAGTTCCACGGCAAGGGCGTCGAGTCGGGCATCATGCGCTACATGCTCGAATGGTACGTGCAGAGCGGGCGCTGCCGCTACCAGACGATGGAGTTCGCATGGATAGGCGACTTCAACCCCGTCATGAACCGCATGATAGAGACCTACGTATGCGCGTCGAAACACAAGATGCACACCACCTACCGCTATCTGTTCGACCGCACCAAGGAGTTCCACCGCTGCCCCCGCATGGGAGTCAAGCGCCGCAAGGATTAATCAGCAGCAAACCGACAAAACTTCACATATCATAACGATGAAAACCACAGCTTTTACCAAGTATCACGTCGCCGCAGGCGCCAAGATGGCCCCCTTCGCGGGATACGACATGCCTATCGAATTCACGGGCATCAACGACGAGCACCTCTGCGTCCGCAACCGCGCCGGAGTATTCGACGTGAGCCACATGGGCGAAATATGGGTCAAGGGCCCGCAGGCGCTCGCACTGTTGCAGCGCATAACCTCGAACGACGTCGCGAAGCTCTACGACGGCAAGGTGCAGTATTCGTGCATGCCCAACGGCCGCGGCGGCATCGTCGACGACATTCTGGTCTACCGCGTCGACGCCGAGACCTACATGCTCTGCGTCAACGCCGCAAACGTCGACAAGGATTGGGCGCATATCTGCGC
>CAMWIG010000035.1 GCA_947174295.1 uncultured Alistipes sp.
CTCCGCCGGATTCCGGCCCGGGACCGTCGCACGTGGAAGGTCGTCGTAGCGGACAGTTACGAGGTCGGCGGGCAGAACTTTACCGACGATTTCCTCGCCTCGTTCGAGCGGCGGTACGGATACAGCACCGTCCCGTTCCTGCCGGTATTCGACGGCGTGGTGGTGGAGAGTCCGGATGCTTCCGACCGCTTCCTGTGGGATATGCGCCGGCTGGTCGCCGACCGGTTGTCTTACGACCATGTGGGGGAGCTGACCCGTCTGTGTCATCGGCACGGGTTGACTACCTGGCTCGAAAACTACGGTCACTGGGGCTTCATGGGCGAATTTCTGCAATACGGCGGGCAGGCCGACGAGGTGGCCGGCGAGTTCTGGAGCGAGGGTGACCTGGGCAACGTGGAGAATCGCGCAGCCTCGTCCTGTGCGCATATCTACGGCAAGCAGAAGGTGTCGTCCGAGTCGTTCACCTGCGGCGGTGCGGCATACAGCCGCTATCCGCGCCTGATGAAGCAGCGGGGCGACCGCTTCTTCGCCGAAGGAATCAACAACACGCTGCTGCACGTCTGCATATCGCAGAAGCCCGAATATCGGCGCCCGGGGCTGAATACCTGGTACGGCAACGAGTTCAACCGCAACAACACATGGTATGCGCAGCTGGATCTGTTCACCGACTACCTGAAGCGCTGCAACTTCCTGTTGCAGCAGGGGCTGGACGTGGCCGACGTATGCTACTTCATCGGCGAGGATACGCCGAAGATGACCGGCATCGTGCAGCCCGCACTGCCGCGCGGCTATCAGTTCGACTACGTCAACGCCGAAGTCATCCTGCGCGACATGACCGTGCGCGACGGACGATGGACGCTTCCGCACGGCACGTCGTACCGGCTGCTGGTGTTGCCCGAACTGAAGACCATGCGCCCCGAACTGCTCGACAAACTCGAACGGCTGGTGTCCGAGGGCGGTGTCCTGCTCGGACCGCGCCCGGAGCGGTCGCCGAGTTACGAGGGCTATCCGCAGGCGGACGAACGGGTGCAGACGACGGCGGCCCGTCTGTGGGGCGATGCGGACGGCAGGCGTTCGCAGACGGGGCTGGGCATGGTGCTGTGCGGCATGGAGATGCCCGAGGCGCTGGCCGCTGTCGGCTGTCTGCCCGACTGCGCCGTGCCGGACGACTGTCCGGTCGTTTACGGCCATCGCCGGACGGGCGGCATCGACCTCTATTTTCTCGCCAACCAGTCGTCGGAGAAGATCGCTTTCCCGGCCACGTTCCGTGTCGCGGGGCGGCAGCCCGAACTTTGGGAGCCGACGAGCGGTCGGATCCGGCCGCTCGCGAGCTTCGAGGCCGGCGAAGAGACGACGAGCGTGCCGCTCGAACTCGAACCCCTCGAAAGCGTCTTCGTCGTGTTCGCACGCCCTGCGTCGGAGCCTGCCGGCACGGCTGCGGCGAACTATCCGGCACCTCGGATCGTGACCGAAGTGTCCGGTCCCTGGACCCTGACATTCGATGCGGAGTCCGGCGGGCCGGCCGAACCGCTGGTCGCCGACACGCTGTTCGACTGGAGCCGATGCCCGGTCGAGGCCGTGAAGCACTACTCCGGAACGGTCGTCTATCGTTCCGATTTCCATGCGGACCTTCCGTCCGGCGGATCGCTCTTCGTCGACCTGGGCGAGGTGATGGTCATGGCGCGGGTCCGGGTCAACGGAGTGGATGTCGGCGGCGTGTGGACCGCTCCGTATCGGCTGGATATCACCCGGGCCGTGCGTCCCGGAGCCAATACGCTGGAGGTCGAGGTCGTAAATACCTGGGTGAACCGGCTCGTGGGAGATGCGGCATTGCCCGCGGAAGAGCGAAGAACGTGGTCGCCGTGCAATCCGTGGAACGCGGCATCGCCCCTGCAACGGGCCGGGCTGCTCGGGCCGGTCGTCGTCGAAGAGATCGAATATGAATCATACAAACACTAATCGAATGAAATTCAACCATCTGTTTGTCGGTGTGCTGCTGCTGTTCGCTGCGGTGTGCGGACATGCTCAGGATCGAGAAGCGAAAATCGAGGCGATTCTGAACGAACTGACTGTCGAAGAGAAAGTTTCGCTCTGCTCGGGCGGATTCTCGCACTTCAAGGGCGTGCCGCGTCTCGAAATCCCGAATGTGGGGTGGTGCGACGGTCCGCGCGGCCCGAACGGGCGTGCCGGAGCGACGGCTTTCCCCGCAGGCATACTCTTCGGAGCCACCTGGAATCCGGAAATCGTGGAGCGTGCGGGTGTCGTCATGGGCGAGGAGCTGCGGGCCATGCAGCGCCGCATCCTGCTGGGTCCGGCCTGCAACATCCTGCGCGATCCGCTGTGCGGCCGCTTCTTCGAGTACTATACCGAGGATCCCTGCCTGAACAGCGCCCTGACCGTCGCGCAGGTGAAAGGTATTCAGAGCCAGGGTGTCGCTGCGTGTCTGAAGCACTACGCCTGCAACAACCGGGAGCATAACCGCAACCACTACATGTCGGTCATCGACGATCGCACGATGTACGAGATTTACCTGCCGGCCTTCGAGGCCGCCGTGCGGGAGGCCGACGTGCAGACCGTCATGACGTCGGCCAACGGCATGAACTTCGAGTTCGTGAGCGACAGCCGCAAGATGCTGACCGACATTCTGAAACACCGCTGGGGATTCGCCGGTTTCGTCATGACCGACTGGTTGCAGACCCGCTCGACCGAAAAAGCCGCATTCGCGGGGCTCGACGTCTCGATGCCGGGCGGCGACAACTGCGGCTTCGGCACGGCGCTGCTCGACGCCGTGAAAGCCGGCCGTGTGCCCGTCGAGGTGATCGACGACAAGGTGCGGCGCATCCTGCGCGTCTACGACTTCATCGGTGTCCTCGACCGCGAGGACCGCGCCGCAGGTGCGACGATCTCCACGCCCGAACATCATGCGACGGCGCGCGAGATTGCCGCGCAGGGTGTCGTCCTGCTGAAAAACGAGGACAATGCCCTGCCTCTGAATGAGAAGCGGCTGCGCAACGTGCTCGTCATCGGCCCCAATGCCGACAAACGGTTCTGTCTGGGCGGCATGGGCGGCAGCTCGTGGATGGAGTCGACCTACGAGGTCACCGTCCTGCAAGGCATCCGCCGGCTGCTGGGCGACGAGCGGGTGACCTACATCTCGTCGGACGAACTCGGCGACTTCAAACCCGTGTCGGCCGAGATGTCGAAGGACGGCGCCGGTTTCGAGGCCAAATACTTCGTGCGGGGTAACAACGATCCGGTGCTCGTGCGCACCGAACCCAAAATAGATTTCATGTGGGAGATGAAGTCGCCCGACCCCTCGATTCTTCCCGAGGAGTTCCGCGAGGTGCGCTACGAGCTGAAATTCATCCCGCCCGTCGACGGTAAGTATACGTTCCGTTTCACGGCCGGCGGCGGCATCGCTTATGTCTACAACAACGAATGGGCCGGAGCCCCCGTGACCATTGCCCATCCGGGAAAGGGCGAGGGGACGGTCTCGGCCAATCTCGACCTGAAGAAGGACGAGATGCTCCGCCTTTGCATCATCTACCGCAAGGACTCGGGCGATGCGGCGCTGCGCGTCGAGTGGCAGAGCCCGCAAACCGAGCTCGCCTCGCAGCAGTGGAAACGCATCGAACGCGCCGCCCGCAAGGCCGACGCCGTGATCTTCGTGGGAGGCATCGACCACAGCCTCGATACGGAGGGCCGCGACCGTGTGAGCCTGACGTTCCCCGAGTTGCAGGAGCGGCTCATCGTCCGTCTGGCCGAGCTGAACCGCCGCACGCACGTCGTGCTCATCAACGGTTCGCCGCTGGAGATCGGCGGATGGCTGCCGCATGCGGCTTCGCTTGTCGAGGCCTGGTATCCCGGTATGGAGGGAGGTTCGGCCGTGGCCGACGTACTGTTCGGGCGCGTCAATCCTTCGGGCCGCATGCCCTTCACGTGGCCGCGCAGACTCGACGACGCCCCGTGCCGCCGATATGCCTATGAGGACAACGGCACGGTGGTGTACGGCGAAAAGTCGCAGGTCGGCTACCGCTATTTCGATACGGCGGCCGAAGAGCCCCAGTTTACGTTCGGCTACGGATTGAGCTACACGACGTTCGAGTATCGCGACCTCGCGATCGACAGCACGGCCCCGGCGGGTGTGACCGGACATGTCGACGTGGCGAATACGGGGGCGATGGACGGTTACGAAACCGTGCAGATATACGTGCGCCCTCTGGCACCGTCCGTCGAGCGTCCGCAGCACGAGCTGAAGTGGTTCCGCAAGGTATTCGTCCCGGCCGGAGAGTCCGTGCGGGTGGATTTCGAACTCGGGCCGAAGGCATTCTCCTACTGGGACGTGCACCGCGGCGACTGGACCGTCGACGCCGGAGCCTACGATATCGAGGTGTGCCGCGACTCGCGCAGCGTGGTGATGACGGCCGGGATTGAAATCAATGATTAACAAAACACGATGAAACAGATGAAGATACTTTTGACAGCCCTGCTCTTCGCATCGCTCGGCTGTCCGACGGCATCGGCCTGGAGTCCTGCCGGCGAGCGAATCAAAACCCCGTGGGGCGAGCGGCTGAACCCCGACGACGTGCTGCCCGAGTACCCGCGACCCATCATGGAGCGCGACGAGTGGCGCAGCCTCAACGGGCTGTGGGATTACGCGATAACCCCGAAAGGCGCACCGGCTCCGGCGGAGTACGAGGGCGATATTCTCGTGCCGTTCGCGGTGGAGTCGTCGCTGTCGGGTGTCGGGAAAACGGTCGGCGAGAAGCAGGAGCTGTGGTATCGGCGCACTTTCGAGGTGCCGGCTAAGTGGCGGGGCAAACGCATTCTGCTGCACTTCGGCGGCGTGGACTGGAAGAGCGACGTGTGGGTGAACGATATCAAGGTGGGCTCGCATACCGGAGGCTTCGCCCCGTTCCGTTTCGACATTACCGCGGCGCTGCGCAAGGGCGGCAACACCCTTGTCGTGCGTGTCTGGGACCCGACCGACAAGGGCGAACAGCCGCGCGGCAAGCAGGTGGAGAATCCGCAGACCATCTGGTACACGCCCGTGACCGGAATATGGCAGACCGTGTGGCTCGAACCGGTGCCCGAGACGTCCGTATCTGCGCTGAAAACCACTCCCGATATCGACAACGGCCGCATAACCGTCGAGGCGGCGATCGAAGGGCAGGCCCCCGACCGCACGGAGGTGTCGCTCTACGACGGGTCGACGCTCGTCGCCTGCGAGTCGGCCCTCGGCAGTCAGCCGGTGGAGCTCTCCATGCCTGCGGATGCCAAGCTCTGGACGCCCGACACACCGGCGCTGTACGACATGGAGGTGAAGGTATACCGCAACGGCGAGGTCGTGGACCGGGTGCGGAGCTATGCGGCCTACCGCAAATATTCGGTTCGCCGGGACGAGCAGGGCATCGCCCGCTTGCAGCTCAACAATCGCGACTATTTTCAGTTCGGGCCGCTCGATCAGGGGTGGTGGCCTGACGGGCTCTACACGGCGCCGACGGACGAGGCGCTCCTCTACGACCTGCAAAAGACCAAGGATTTCGGATTCAACATGGTGCGCAAGCACATCAAGGTCGAGCCCGCCCGCTGGTATGCGCACTGCGACCGGCTCGGTCTGATCGTCTGGCAGGATATGCCCAGCGGCGGTCCGAGCCCCGAGTGGCAGATGACGGAGTATTTCCACGGCCGGGAGGTCGAGCGCTCCGAGGCTTCGGCGGCCAACTACCGCAAGGAGTGGAAAGAGATTATCGACGCGCTTTACTCCTATCCGTGCATCGGAATGTGGATTCCTTTCAACGAGGCGTGGGGGCAGTTCGATACGAAAGAGATCGCCGCATGGACCAAGGCGTATGACCCGAGTCGCCTGGTGAACCCGGCGAGCGGCGGCAACCACTATCTTTGCGGCGACGTGCTCGACCTGCACCACTATCCCGGTCCCCGGCTTTACCTCTACGATCCGCTGCGGCCGACCGTGCTGGGCGAATACGGCGGTATCGGCTTCGCCATGCCGGGCCACCTCTGGTTCCCCGACAGAAACTGGGGATACGTGCAGTTCAATACGTCGGAGGAGGTGACGGCTCAGTACGAAGCCTACGCCGAGCAGCTGCTGCAACTGATCCGCCGGGGCTTCTCGGCTGCTGTCTATACCCAGACGACGGATGTCGAGGGCGAGGTCAACGGACTGATTACCTACGATCGCAAGGTCGTCAAGATCGACGAGCCGAGAGTTCAGGCCATAAACCGCAGGATCTGCAATTCGCTGGAATAAACCGGATGCGGCAGCTGCACCGGACTTGCGTGCCGGTCGGATCGACTTCATGGAAGATTGACGGGCGGTGCTCGTCGGTCGGCAGGTCGACGGACTTCGTGCAGACGCGGTGGAGTAGGGGACGCGATTCGTCGTAAGCGCGTTGCCGATCGATGTATCCGGTTTCGTGGCTGTTTCCCGTTTGGACGCAGCTCATAAGAAAGATAAGTATTTATTCTGCTGCTTGTAAGATAGCCGCCGTAAACGACACGTCAAGATCTCTATCCTGCCGTTGTCGCCTACGGCGGCTGTTTGTTTTGCGCCCTGCAACATCCTGCTTTCGCTCGGAGGTCGCAAACGAAAAAGGCTTGACAATCTTTTGATTATCAAGCCTTTCATCAGTCGGGGTGACTGGATTCGAACCAGCGACCACACGCCCCCCCCAGAATTAAATTTTACTTTTTCCAATAAATTTAACGAACTATATTCCAGCGGATTTTACACACTTTCAAAGAGTTGTAGTTTGTCATTATCGGGAGTTGTTGCGATTTCGCGTGTTCCTCCTGTGTTCCACGCATCGTTCCCCTCCCGATCAAAATTGAAAAGTGAATCCCCGACATCCGAAAATGCCGGGGATTATTCATTCGGACAACCGACCCAAAATTCCTATTTCAGATCGCGGGCCTTGATGCGCACGACCTTTCCGTCGCGCACGACGACCAGTTCTCCGTCCTCTTTCTTGGCCTTTTCAATCAGACGCTTTTGGGCAAGCAAAATGCCTGCATCGATTTTCTCCTGCATTTGCTTAATCTCAATCTCGCTCATAGCCTACAATCTTTTGATAAGATAACGGATCGACAATCTCTTTTATTTCATCCTTGACACCCCAAGCAACCTTGTGAATACCATCGGCAGCACTATTATCATAGATTGTCCAATAGTCACAAATCGGGGTATAGAGGGTCGCTAAATTCTTGATGCCGTTCGCATAACGCCGCCGAATCACATCCGACGGAATATTGTGCCCGCCCTCGCTTACTCGTGTCGCAACACGCTCGATAGCCTGTTCGGGTGTCGGCAACCAAAAGTAGAGCAACGTCACAAAATAGCCTTTCGCCTGCGCCCGCTCCACGAATTTCACATAGGAACGGGTCGCCAATGTTGTTTCAAACGCAAAATCCTCGCCTTCGAACAAAAGATCGTCCATCCGTTGCAACATCAGCCGTCCTGCCTCGATTGCAACGCTTTCGGGATTGAACGGCGACAGTCCTTTTGCTATTTCGTCGGCATTGACGAACTCCCGGCATCCCAACATTTCAGGCAACACGGTATAGGATGCAGTCGTTTTCCCTGCACCGTTGCAACCCGCTATGATATAGAGTTTCGGCATACTTCGTAACAAAGGTAGCAATTTTCAGACTATCTTCTGCACAACTTTCAAAAATCCTAATAACAGCCTCTCCGACACAAAAGCCAATTTTATCCACAAATTGCAATTATTTTCATCCAAAATCAAAATTGACACATCCGGATTATTCAGACTCAATGGCAAATTCAGGGCACATAACTATCTGTATCTATTGCGATTAAACAGCGTATAATTTCAAAATTCAGGATACAAAATTTTAAAATACTTGGAATCCTTTAATTGCCGTTCTATTTTTGCAATGCCACGTGCGAGTTATTCTGTAATCGTATAATTGGAATCGATAATCCCGCGTACACGATTAGTGCTGAGATAGTTTGTTGCCATTCTATTGCAAGTAACTCATAACTCGTAACGCAATGTCGGTGGCGCAATCATCTTTTTATTAACACGAATGCAGATAGAATGGCACATTCCATCCGATTTCCCCGTCGTCACGACAAGGCCGACCGCAACGGCCGTTATGCGGTCAGGTTGTGTATCACCAAAAACAAGCGGCGCAAATATATCGCACTCGACCTCTACGCCGATCCCGCATATTGGGACGAGGCCGGTGAGCAATTCATCATCCTGCGCAACCTGAAAGGAGCCGAGCAAAAAGCCGAGAATAAACAACGCGAAGCCGACAATGCACTGCTGGCGAAGTACAAGGTTCGCGCCCGCGAGATCGTCGAACGTTTCGAGATCGAAGGCATCGACTGGACGCTGAACCAGTTCGAGGACGCCTTTCTGAATACCTCCAAACAAGGCAAGTTCAACGCCTATTTCACCGACCGTATCGCGGAACAGCACGCGACGGGGCATATCGGTAACTCCCAAACCTATAAGCAGACGCAGGACATGTTGAGAAGCTATGACCGGAAGCTGGATCAACGGCTCTTTTCCGATATCGACCTGCGTTATGTCCGGGGATTCGATATGTTTCTTCAAAAGCGGGGCTGTTGCGGCAACACGCGTAAGTTCTATTTCAAGGCGTTACGGGCCATTTTGAACCGGGCCAATGCGGAGGGCGTCGGCTCGGCGGCGACTTACCCGTTCGGACGGGGCGGGTTCGAGGTCTCCAAACTCGAAGAGGCGACCGCCAAACGTTACTTGCCTGCCGCCGAGTTATC
This sequence comes from uncultured Alistipes sp., assembly GCA_947174295.1. GTDB lineage: Bacteria > Bacteroidota > Bacteroidia > Bacteroidales > Rikenellaceae > Alistipes. Next base: position 8,789 of record CAMWIG010000035.1, read on the forward strand.
GAAACTCAAAAGCACCACGGCCAGCAATCCGCAATGCGAATACGCCCGCAAGCTGTTTCTATTCTCCTACTATTGTTACGGCATTTCGTTCATCGACATGGCGATGCTCACGACCGCCCATATCAAACAGATGGAGGACGGCGACTATATCGTTTACAAGCGGCAAAAGATCAAACGGCGGAAAGGGGTCAAACCGATTTCGATCAAAATCACGCCCGCAATCCGGCAACTGATCGGGAGCCTGCAAGCCGCCTCGCCGACCGTGGACGATTTCCTGCTGCCGATCGTCACCCGCTCCGGCTATACGGGCGAGCGGCTCTACATGCACATTCGGGCCCGTTACAGCAAGTATCAAAAATACCTGCGCCTGCTCGCCGAGGAACTCGGAATCGATTTCCACCTGACGAGCTACGTCTCCCGCCATACGGCGGCCATGACCTTGCAGCGCAACAACATTCCGCGCGAGGTGATTTCACAGATGCTCGGCCATGCCGATCTGGAAACCACGAACATATACCTCGACAGCTTCGACAACGGAGTGATCAACGAGGCGGCGAAAGTTTTGTAATAGGCTAACAATGGTTTAATATTTTTTGTATATTTGCGCTATGAGCGTAAAAAACGAGTCGAAAATAAACCAATTACTGCAAGAGGTTCCGGCTGGAGCCGTGTATCTGACCTCGTGGATGAAGCAAAATAACATACCGCATTCCACCCAACACAGATACGTCGAATCCGCTTGGCTGACCCCCATAGGCACGGGTGCAATGATCCGCACGGGCGATACGCCTACATTATACGGAGCCATGTACAGCCTCAATACACAGGCTGACAAACATCTGACAATCGGAGCCATGTCGGCATTGGAAATACACGGATATTCGCACTATCTCCCGATGGGCAAGCCGACCATTTCGCTGTCTGCTCCGCAAAAGGAATATTTACCGCTTTGGTTCAGAAAATACGACTGGGGTGTGACGCTCCGGCTGTTTACCACCGAAATATTCAATTCCGACACCGGAATCACCACCACCCGACAAGGGGTTTTCGAGTTGCCGATCTCTACTCCGGAACGGGCGTTTATGGAGTGTCTGCACCTCGCTCCGCAATATTACGACATTACCGACCTCTATTATGTGATGGAAATGCTGTTGATACTCCCGCCGAAGAATGTGCAACGACTGTTGGAGGAGTGCCGTTCCGTCAAAGTGAAACGGCTGTTCCTCTTTATGGCCAAAAAGGCACGTCATGCGTGGTTCGAGGCCCTCGACCTCGACAAGATAGACCTCGGCAGTGGCAAGCGGGTAATCGCCAAAGGAGGTGTTTATGATAAGAAGTACCAAATCACTATTCCGGCAGAACTGAAAAATGATTAATCAAGAGTACAAAGAGCGCGTGCAGCTGTTGCTCCGCATTATCCCGATTATTTCGGAGGAAGAATGTTTTGCCGTTCATGGCGGCACGGCAATCAATTTGTTCGTGCAAAATCTGCCGCGCTATTCGGTAGACATTGACCTGACCTATATTCCCGTCGAACCGCGGGAAGCAAGTCTCGCCCATATCAAAGAACGGCTGAAAGCGATAAAAGTAAAAATCGAGGCTGCGATACCGGGCATTGCAGTACGCGAAGTTCCCAACAAACTGATCTGCACCCATAACGGGCATTTCGTCAAAGTGGAGGTAAACGACGTGAAGCGAGGCATCATCGCACCGCCCGTCGAATTGCCCTTATGCGATCTCGCCCAAGAAGATTTCGGCGTATTCTGCAAAGCCCGCATCGTTCCGCTTTCACAACTCTACGGCGGCAAGATCACGGTGGCACTCGACCGCCAGCATCCGCGCGATCTGTTCGATGTAAGCCTGATGCTCGATTATATCAAAGACTTCGACACGATCAAGCGCGGGTTCATTTTCTGCCTGCTGGGAAGCGACCGCCCGATCTTGGAGTCACTCAATCCCAATTTCAACGACCAACGTGACGCCCTGACCAATCAATTCAAGGGCATGTCCTCGACGCCGTTCACTTATGAACAGTACGAAGTGACCCGCCGCCGACTGGTTGAGTATATCAACAACCATTTGACTCCGACCGACAAGGCATTTTTACTCGGATTCGAAGACGGAACGCCGGATTGGGAGGCATCGGAATACCGGGATTTCCAGCATTATCCGTCGGTGCAATGGAAACTGTTCAATATACAGAAATTAAAGTTTCGCAATCAAAAGAAACACGAGGATGGATTGAGGAAATTGAAAACGTTCTTTTTCGGTTCATAAATCTACGTTTGCCATGCATTCCCCGCCTATTAAATACGATGATTTCCTACAAAAATTCCCGACGGAAGCAAACGCTTTTCAATTTTATCAGAAGAGTTGTGGAATCTATTGTCCCTCATGTGGGGATAAACAGTTTTCTTATTTACGAGACGACAAGCCCTACATGGCTTACTGCAAAAAATGCCATAAGGAATTCTCGATATTGAAAGATACGATTTTCGTTCGAAAGGAGACAGACTTCAGATTTTGGCTCTACATCGGGTATCTGCATTACCGAATGCAAACAGATATGATAATCGATCGCCTCAACATAGCAGCCTTACAGCGGGACATGCAGGGAACCACCTACAAATCACTGTGTCGCATCAACCGCAAACTGGCACGCTGGTTCGATGAGACAGATGCTTCCGACAGAGACAATTTATTCGCATCGCTTCACAGAATATTATAGACCTGTTTTTTGTACTTATAGGGATATTTTCAATGACACTCCCCTGAAATCCGAGGATTTCAGGGGATTTTTTCATATGTAGTCCCTAAGTATACATTATGATAGGAAACAGACGAAAACCCATATAATTCAATAGAAACATGAACAAATTCACCGATGAAACCCCGATCGCAATGCTGACCGTGGGGCAACTGAAAGAGATTCTCGGCATCGACCGAATCTTGGGTAACCTTACCGCGCATCAAACTCCGACCGAGCAAGTGATGACCGTCGAGGAGGTCGTGCGCCTGACTGGATACAGCAAGGCGACGATTTACAAATTTACGAGCGAACGAAAGATACCGTTTCGCAAGCCGGAGCATGGCGGAAGGCGGTTCTACTTTCAGCGCGAGGAGATCCTCGACTGGTTGCAGAGCGAATCACACCCGACGATCGAACAGGAAAACATCCAGAGAATAAACCAATTAAAAAAGCATTAACCATGAAAACTGAAACAACAATGAGCAAGTCAGTATTCGACCCGGAGATTCCGCCCCGTGAAGGGTTCATCTTCTACCGTACTTTTTACGAAGCGCTGGCCTCGATGAAGAACAGGGCAAGATTACATCTCTATGATGTGATTATGAGATACGCCCTCTATGGCGAGGAACCGACGGATCTCAACGGGGAGCAGATGCGAACCTTCATACTGATCCGGCCTCAGCTGGATGCCAATGAACGAAAACGACAAAAAAAGTACAAGGAGAAGGCAATCAAAAAGAATAACGACGAAGAACTCAACGAATTTTTCACAAAAACTGAAGATGAAGAAAATGACAATCTGCGGATACTCAACGATATACAATATAAATAGGTCGCTCCTAAAAGATAATTCTAACATGAAAGAAAACGAATATGATAATGGGCACACGGAAAGGCAAACAGTCGGTTCGAATCCCTCGAAACTCCCCCGATCAGGGTCTCCGTATTCGAGAACTATTACGCGACACAACCCCTCGGCGATGTTGACCTGATAAAGTGGTGTAAGACTGCCAAATTCAAGGAGCAGGTTATCGCGTTCCGCACGACCTCCAACGAGAAGGTCCGCCAACGGATTAAACGCAACCTGCCGTGCATCACTCCCAGCGGGATATTCAAGACTCGGAGCCGTGACGGGCTGGTTCAGCACAGCGGGTTCATATGTATTGACATCGACCACAAGGACAACGGCGTATTCGGGCCGGAGTGGTTCGAGAAGAAGAAACTCGTCGCCAAGACCTTCGACAGCTTGTTATGTGCAAGCATGTCGATCAGCGGGAATGGCCTGTGCCTGATTTTCCGCATCGCTCACCCGGACATGCACCTGGCACAGTTCGACGCTCTGGTCCGGGAGATCTACGAGAAAACGGGGCTCGTCGCCGACCAAGGATGTTGCGATGTCTGCCGCTTGCGGGGAGCCAGTTACGATGCCTACCCATACATCAATCCGCACGCGAAACCTTATCGGGGTGTGCTGAAAGAAAGAACTGCAAGGGCCAAAGTCCGAACGGCCCGGGAAAAGGAGCTGCTCGACGCAAAAGTCGACAAATTAATAAAGAAAATCCGTAAAGAGAAGAAGGATATCACCGACGACTATCACGACTGGTATTGCATCGGATGCGCCTTGGCACACGAATACGGCAAGGAGGAAGGGCTGCGGCTATTTCATCTGGTCAGCATGCACTCCAAGAAGTATTACCCGACCGACTGCGACGAGCAGTTCGCCAAATGTCTGCGGAGCCGGAAAATCGGGATCGAGACCTTCTTATGGATTTGCAAAAAACACGGGGTGACGTTCAAATAATAAAAAGAGGCTGTCTATTGG
>CAMWIG010000036.1 GCA_947174295.1 uncultured Alistipes sp.
CTCCAACACCCATGCGCCGCTCGACGTTCTGCGGGCGCGCTACGACGAAGCCCTGAGCCATCCCGATGTGGCGGGAATCGTCGTCGGCACGCGTCCCGACTGCGTGGACGAGCGCAAGCTCGACTACTTCGCCCGTCTGGCCCGCGACCGTTACGTCGCCATCGAGTACGGCATAGAGTCGGTCTTCGACGCGACCCTTATGGCCGTCAACCGCGGCCACGACTTCGCAGCCGCGGAGCGTGCCGTGCGGATGACCGCCGAGCGGGGCATACACACGGGCGGCCACTTCATCCTCGGCTTTCCGGGCGAGAGCGACGAGATGATAATCGCCTCGACGGAGCGCATCAACGCCCTGCCTCTGACCACCGTAAAGTTCCACCAGCTGCAAATCATGCGCTCGACGGCCATGGCTGCGGAGTACGACGCCGACCCGTCGCGCTTCCGCCATTGGAGCGTCGGCGAGTACATCGACCTCTTCATCGAGGTGCTTCGGCGGCTGCGTCCCGACCTGGTCGTCGAACGCTTCGCCGGCGAGGCGCCGCCGCGCTACCACCACACCGAAGGGTGGGGGCTCGTGCGCAATGAAACGCTGCTCGGCATGCTCGAAAAGCGGCTTCTCGAAAAGGGCGCATATCAGGGCGAACTGTTCGCCGGATGACTCCGTTTCGGATATCGCAAATAAATTTGGCATTGCACTCGCTTATTCGTATATTTGCAGGGTGACAGCCCGTCAGCCCTGCACGGCTGAGGCATGCCGCGAGGAACAGCACTTAACTTTTACACGATGAAACTCACTTTCGACAAGTCCATGACCTTTTTCCGCGAATATCTGCTGATGACCGTCGGCATGTTCGTATACTCGTTCGGATGGATAGGCTGCATTCTCCCGGCCCGCGGAGTCGGCGGCGGCGCGGCCGGTCTGTCGTTAATCCTCTGCCATGCGCTGAACGAATACACCGGCATCGACATCCAAATCGGTACGATGGTATTCATAATCAACGGCATCCTGCTGCTCATAGCCGGATTCATCGTCGGGTGGAACTTCGGAATCAAGACCATCTACTGCGTCACGGTGCTGTCCATTGCCATGAACTTCTGGCAAACGCTGCTGCACGGCCAGGCGCTCTTCGCGGGCTTGGAAAACCTGCTCGTGGTGATTCTCGGAGGTATTCTGGCCGGACTCGGCGTGGCTCTCTGCCTGTTGCAGGGCGGCTCGACCGGCGGAACCGACATCGTTGCGATGATAATCAACAAGTACCGCACGGTGAGCTACGGCCGCATACTGATATTCTCCGACTTCATCATCATCGGCTCGTCGATGCTCGTCGGCTTCAAAATCGACGCCGTCATCTACGGATACGTCCTCACGGCCATCGTCGGCTACACGGTCGACCTCATCATGGCCGGCAACAAGCAGTCGAGCCAGGTCTTCATCATCACCCACGACTACGAGCGCATGACGCAGGCCATAGTCAACGACGCGCACCGCGGCGTGACGCTTCTCGACTCCGAAGGCGGCTACACGCGCGAACGCTCGCGCGTGGTGATGGTCGTGTGTCTCAAACGCGAGACGTCGAGCATCCTCAAACTCGTCAAGCAGGTCGACCCCAACGCCTTCATCTCCGTAGGCTCGGTCATGGGCGTCTACGGCAAGGGTTTCGAAGCGCTGACGAAGATATAATTCAAAATTCTGAATTCAAAATTCAAAATTGGAGTTGTGTCACTGAGGGCGATGCGTCTTGCTTGGTCGGGCTGCTGTAAGGTTTTCAGTCGAATGCTTTGCGGACACGGTAGAAGGTAACACGTGGGGCATGCGGGGAGAGTTCCGCCGCCCCTGATTTTGAATTTTGAATTTTGAATTTTGAATTTTGAATTTGCAGACATAGTCCTGCCTCTGGCTCAGCCGGCCTACACGTTCGCCGTGGCCGAGGGCATGACGCTGCACGAGGGCGACGCCGTAGCCGTGCAGTTCGGCCCCAAAAAGTTCTACACGGGCATCGTGTGGCGCCTTCACGACGAGCGGCCCGACTTCAAGCGCATAAAGAGCGTATCGCGCCGTCTCTACGACGCTCCGCTCCTCTCGCGCGAACAGATGCGGCTGTGGGAGTGGATTGCCGACTACTACATCTGCACCCTCGGCGAGGTGATGCGCGCGGCGCTGCCCTCGATGATGAAGCCGAGCGGCAGCGACGAGGCCGAATTCACGGCCGACGAGTTCACCCCCCGCACCGAGCGCTATCTGGCACTCGACCCGGCTCTTGCGGCCGATGCCGGTGCACTCTCTGAGCTGCTCGATCGCATGGAGCGCCGCGCGCCGAAGCAGTACGCCGCCATGGTGTCCCTCTCGGAGCTCGGGACACGCCCCGACGCCCCGGCCGACGGATTCGTTCCGCGCCGCCTGCTCGATGCCGACCCTGCCGTCATCGCGGCGCTGCACCGCAAGGGCGCGGTGCGGCTCTGCGACCGTCCCGCGACACGCAACACATCTTACGACAACCGTTTCCGCCTGCCTGAGCTCACCGAGGCGCAGAGCGCGGTGCGCGACTCTATCGCAGCGCAGTGGCCCGCGACGCCCACCGTGCTGCTGCACGGCGTGACGGGCTCGGGAAAGACCGAAATCTACATACATCTGGCCGCCGAGGTGCTCGCGCGCGGCGGCGACGTGCTGATGCTCGTGCCCGAAATAGCCCTCACGGCTCAGCTCATCGACCGCATGGAGCGCACGTTCGGCAGCCGCGTGACTACCTACCACTCGCGCCTGAGCGACCGACGGCGCACGGAGACCTATCTGAGGCTCAACGAATCGCCCGGCGGCGAGTTCGTAATCGGGGCGCGCTCGGCACTGTTTCTTCCGCTCCGGCACCTGCAACTCGTCATCGTCGACGAGGAGCACGACGCCGGCTACAAGCAGGAGGAGCCCGCGCCGCGCTACAACGCCCGCGACTCGGCCGTCGTGCTCTCCCGCACGTTCGGCTGCCCGGCGGTGCTGGGCAGCGCAACGCCCTCGCTCGAAAGCTACGTCAACGCCCGCAGCGGCAAGTACGGGCTCGCGACTCTGACCGAACGCTACGCAGGCGCGCAGCTTCCCGAGATAATCGTGTCGGACACTCTTCGCGCCGTGAAGCGCGGCGAACGCCACGCCCACTTCAACAAACTGCTTCTCGACAAGATGACCGCCGTGCTCGGCTCCGGCGGCCAGGTCATGCTGTTCCAGAACCGCCGCGGATTCGCCCCCTACGTCGAGTGCACCTCGTGCGGATGGACGGCCCGCTGCCCGAACTGCAACGTCACCCTCACGCTCCACAAGGGCGCCGGCCGGCTGGAATGCCACTACTGCGGCCACACGGCTCCCGTGCCCGCCAAATGTCCGGCATGCCGCATCGCCGACGTGCAGCCCATGGGTTTCGGCACGGAGAAGGCGAGCGAGGAGATAGCCGCCGTCTTTCCCGACGCCCGCGTTGTGCGTCTCGACCGCGACGCCGCCACCTCGGAGAGCGCCTACCGCCGCATCATCGACGACTTCGCCGCGGGCCGCAGCGACATCATGGTCGGCACGCAGATGATAACCAAGGGGCTCGACTTCGGCGGCGTGTCGCTCGTGGGAATCCTCAACGCCGACAACCTGCTTCGCAACCCCGACTTCCGGGCTTCGGAGAGGGCCTTCCAGCTGATGATGCAGGTGGCGGGCCGGGCCGGCCGCCGCGAGACGGAGGGCGAAGTCGTGATTCAGACCTCCGAGCCCGACCATCCCGTAATACGCCAGGTCGCCGACGGCGACTACGAAGGCATGGCCGCCCGCGAACTCGCCGAGCGCCGGGCATTCTTCTACCCGCCCTACGCCCGTCTGGTCTCGCTCACGCTGCGCCACCGCGACACGCAGCTGCTGCGCCGCTGCGCCGAGGTGCTGGCCGGCGACCTGCGCCGCCGGTTCGGACGCCGCGTGCTCGGCCCCGTGACGCCGCCCATCGACCGCATACGCGGCGAGTACATAGTCACGCTGCTGCTCAAAATCGAGTCGGGCAGCTCTTTCGCCCGCGCCAGGGCTCTGCTGCGCGAAGCGCTGGCCAGCATCGCCGCCGACCGCGTGCTGCGCAGCGTCACGGTCATCTGCAATGTCGACCCTCAGTGACATACTCCGCGACCTCGGCTCGCTGCTGATGCCCCGCGAGTGCATCGTCTGCCGCACTCCGCTCGTCGACGGCGAGCGCGACCTCTGCACATCCTGCCGCTACTCTATTCCGCTGACGGGCTTCGCGCGCGAACCCGACAATCCGCTCTTCCGCAGCTTCTGGGGCATAGTCCCCGTCGAACGCGCCGCGGCTCTCTTCTTCTTCACCCGCGGCGGCGCATGGCAGCGCGCCGTACACTCGTTCAAGTACGACGGCCGCTGGCGCTCGGCCCGCATTCTAGGCCGCATGCTGGGCGAGGAGCTCGACGCCGGGGAGCTGTTCGCCTCGGTCGACCTGATAATCCCCGTGCCGCTCCACACGCGAAGGCTTCTGCTGCGCGGCTACAACCAGGCGGAGTACATAGCCCGCGGCGTGGCCGACGTCTTCGGCTGCGAGGTCGACACCGGCTCTCTGGTGCGCCTGCGCAACAATCCCAGCCAGACGCAGCTGCACACCGACCAAAAGCGCGACAACGTTCGCGAACTCTTCTCCGTGCGGCACCCCGGGCGGCTCGCCGGACGGCGCATCCTGCTCGTCGACGACGTCATCACCTCGGGCGAGACCATGACCGCCTGCGTCGAGGCCCTGGCCGCCGCCGTACCCGACTGCCGCGTGAGCGTGGCGGCACTCGCCGCGTCGAGAGCCCGGTACGGGGGCGCGCAGTAGCTTTTCGGCAAAACTTATCCCGCACGGCTTGGCGCTTTCGGCGAAAATATCTAAATTTGAAGTTCGAAACCGAATAAGAAGAAAATCGACCGATGGCAAGAGAATACACCCCCTCGCGGCGCAATCGCGAAGCATACGAAGAGCTGACCGACGGAGTCGGCACGGTACCCCCTCAGGCTGTGGAGCTCGAAGAGGCCGTGCTCGGCGCTCTGATGCTCGAAAAGGACAGCATAATCACCGTGCAGGAGTTCATCACTCCCGAGGCGTTCTACACCGAGGAGCACCGCATCATCTACCGCGCCATAAACGACCTGTCGACCGAGTTGAAGCCCATCGACCTCTACACGGTCACCGAGCGGTTGAAGGTCGAGAAGAACCTCAAAAAGGTCGGCGGGGCATCGTACCTCGCGCAGCTCACGCAGAAGGTCGGTTCGGCAGCCAACGTCGAGTTCCACGCCAAAATCATAGCCCAGAAGTACGTGCAGCGCGAGCTCATCCGTTCGGCCACGGAGATTCAGCGCCGCTCCTACGACGAGTCGACCGACGTCACGGAGCTCATCGGGTTCGCCGAGGGCGAGATTTTCAAGGTCTCGGACGGCCACGTCAAGCGCTCCGTGCAGTCGTCGAAGGACGTGCTGGCGCGCGCCATCGCCCAGATAGAGGAGGCGTCGAAGAACACCAGCGCCTTCAACGGCGTCCCTTCGGGATTCATGGCCATCGACCGCGTGACGCTCGGCTGGCAGCTTTCGGACCTTATCATCATCGCGGCTCGTCCGTCGATGGGAAAGACCGCCTTCGTGCTCTCCATGGCGCGCAACATCGCCGTCGACCACGAGTGCGGCGTTGCGTTCTTCTCGCTCGAAATGTCGGCCGTGCAGCTCATGAACCGACTCATCGTCGCCGAAACGGGCCTGCCCGGCACGACTGTCAAGAGCGGCCGACTCACGGCCGAGCAGTGGAAGCACCTCGAATCGGCTACCAAGCCGCTGGGCGCCGCCCCGCTCTATATCGACGACACGCCGGCGCTCTCGGTCTTCGAGTTCCGCTCCAAGGCGCGCCGTCTGAAAACGCACCACGACATCAAGATAATCATCATCGACTACTTGCAGCTCATGACCGGCACGCAGGACTCGAAGGGCAACCGCGAGCAGGAGGTGGCCTTCATCTCGCGAACGCTGAAAGCCATCGCCAAGGAGCTCAACATACCCATCATAGCGCTGTCGCAGCTCAACCGAACGACTGAGCTCCGCGGCGGCTCGAAGCGTCCGCAGCTCTCCGACCTCCGCGAGTCGGGAGCCATCGAGCAGGACGCCGACATCGTGGCGTTCATCCACCGCCCCGAGTACTACGGCATCAATCAGGACGAGAACGGAATGCCGACCGCAGGCATGGCCGAAATCATCATCGCCAAGCACCGTAACGGCGCCGTTACCGACGTCAACCTTCGGTTCCTGAAAGACCAGGCGCGTTTCGCCGACGTCGACGCCGTCGACATGCCCGCCGACGCGGGCGGACAGCAGTACGACAGCTTCGACAGCGAGGCGTTCGGTTCGGCTCCCGTGGCCGGAGGAGGTCTCGGTGCGTCGCTCGCAGGCGGCGAATTCGACATATCGCCCCGTCCGTCGCTGGACGAAGCTCCGTTCTGACCCCTAAAAACCGAATGCCATGTTTGTAAGAACCTATTCGGGAGCCGTCGTCGGAATCGACGCAGTGCGAGTCTCGGTCGAGGTCAACTGCCCCGGCAGCGGGCTCGGTCTGTTCCTCGTCGGCCTGCCCGACAATGCGGTCAAGGAGAGCGAGCAGCGCATACGTTCGGCATTCGGCAACAGCGGATTGGAGATGTCGATGCGCAAAATCGTCGTCAACCTCGCCCCGGCCGACCTGCGCAAGGAGGGTTCGTCGTTCGACCTGCCGATAGCCGTCGGCATCCTCGCCGCCACGGAGCAGCTGCCCGCCGCAGCTACTGCCGACACGATGTTCGCGGGCGAGCTTTCGCTCGACGGTTCGATAAAGCCCGTGCGCGGCGTGCTTCCGCTGGCTCTCGGCGCCCGGCGCGACGGCATACGCCGCATAGTCGTACCGGCCGACAACGCCCCCGAAGCCGCCGTGGTGGACGGTGTGGAGGTGATACCGGCCTCCACGCTGCGCGAGACTGTCGATTTCCTGCGCGGCGACCTTGCCATCGAACCCGCTTCGGCCGACCTTGCGCCGTCCGAGAGCGACGCCGGGCCCTATGCCGAGGATTTCGCCGACGTGAAGGGTCAGGGCCGCGTGAAGCGCGCACTCGAAATAGCCGCCGCAGGAGGCCACAACGTGCTGATGATAGGCTCCCCGGGCTCGGGCAAGACCATGCTCGCACGCCGGCTGCCGACCATCCTTCCGCCGCTCACGCGCGACGAGGCTCTCGAAACCACGAAGATACACTCCGTAGCCGGCAAGCTCGGCATAGGCGGCGGCCTTCTGACCGCTCGTCCGTTCCGCGCCCCGCATCACCAGTCGTCGCACGTGGCAATCACGGGCGGCGGACAGACGCCCAAGCCGGGCGAGGTGTCGCTGGCCCACAACGGGGTTCTCTTCCTCGACGAGCTGCCCGAGTTCGGGCGCCACGCGCTCGAAGTGCTGCGACAGCCGCTGGAAGACAAGCGCATAACCGTGTCGCGGGCGCGTTACAGCGTCGAGTACCCGAGCAACTTCACCCTGGTGGCGGCCATGAACCCCTGCAAATGCGGGTACTACAACCACCCGACCAAGGAGTGCACCTGCACATCGTCGGGCATACACTCCTACATGGCTCGCATCTCGGGCCCGCTGCTCGACCGCATCGACCTCCACATCGAGGTCGCACCCGTGCCGATAGGCGATCTGACCTCGACCTCCGCGGAGGAGCCGTCGGCGGCGATCCGCGAGCGCGTGATGCGTGCGCGCGACATCCAGACCGCGCGCTTCGCCGGCATACGCGGCATACACACCAATGCGCAGATGCACTCGCGCATGCTGCGCGACTTCTGCCCGCTGAGCGCCGAGTCGCAGACGATGCTCGAACGGGCGATGGAGCGCATGAAGCTCTCGGCCCGCGCCTACGACCGCATAGTCAAGGTCTCCCGCACGATTGCCGACCTGGCCGGCTCGGCCGACATAACCCCGGCCCACGTGGCCGAAGCGATACAATACCGCACCCTCGACCGCGACGGGTGGGGAAGGTAGAAATTCATAATTCGGAATTCAAAATTCAAAATTGCCGATTCCGCGTAATGAATTTCTTGCATGCTGACAATTAACCGAACGCCGAACCGGTTTCGGCATTCAGAACGAAATACATGAATTGACATTCGATTTTCGGATTCGGGTGCCGCGCCGTCCGCCGAACTGGATACGGCAGCTCCCGAATTTTGAATTTTGAATTTTGAATTTTGAATTTTGAATTTATGAAGATTATTCTTTCCGGCGGAGGAACCGGAGGCCACATATACCCGGCCGTTGCGGTTGCCGAGGCGCTGAAACGCCGGTTCGGCAACGAGGCGGAGCTGCTGTTCGTCGGCGCCGAGGGCAAGATGGAGATGGAGAAGGTGCCGGCGCTCGGCTACCGAATCGTGGGACTGCCCATCGCGGGTCTGCAACGGAGGTTGGAGTGGCGCAATCTGCTCGTGCCGTTCAAGGTGCTGCGAAGCATACGGCTCGCGCGTCGCACGATTCGCGATTTCGGCGCCGATGTCGTCTGCGGCTTCGGCGGCTATGCGAGCGCACCCGTTCTGTGGGCCGCACAGCATCTGGGCGTGAAGACGCTCATACAGGAGCAGAACTCCTACGCAGGAGTCACGAACAAGATTCTCGCCGGCCGCGCCGACCGCATCTGCGTGGCCTACGACGGCATGGAGCGCTTCTTTCCGGCCGACAAAATCGTAATGACCGGCAACCCGCTCCGCGGCCGCTTCTCGACCGCCGGCGCCGACCGCGCCGAGGCTCTCGCGCACTACGGGCTCGATGCGGCGCGGCCCGTGATTCTCGTGGTGGGCGGTTCGCTCGGCACGCGCACGCTGAACGAGATGATGAAGGCGTGGATTGCGGGTCTCGACGGCCGCGAAGCCCCGGTGCAGGTCATCTGGCAGACGGGCCGCTTCTACGAGCGCGAGATGCGCGGCTTCCTCGATGAGCACCCGACCCCGGGCATCTGGCAGGGAGCGTTCATCGACCGCATGGACCTGGCCTATGCAGCTGCCGACCTGGTCGTATCGCGCAGCGGCGCATGCACCGTCTCGGAGCTGTGCCTGGTTGCGAAGCCGACGATATTCGTCCCGTCGCCCAACGTGGCCGAAGACCACCAGACCAAGAACGCCATGGCACTGGTCGACAAGGGCGCGGCACTCATGGTGCGCGACGCCGACGCCGTGGCCGAGTGCATGACGACCGCCCTGGCGACGGTCGCCGACCGCGGGCTGCTCGACCGTCTGAGCCGCAACATCGCGAAGCTCGCCATCGACGACTCGGCCGAACGGATAGTGAACGAAATAGAGAAACTCTTGAAATAGATATGCAAGGCAAATCGTTTTATTTCATAGGCATAGGCGGCATAGGCATGAGCGCCCTGGCCCGCTACTTCATGCACGGGGGCCACACCGTGGGCGGCTACGACCGCACCCCGTCGACGCTCTGCGACGCTTTGGCCGAAGAGGGCGCGGATATTCACTACGAAGACTCGGTCGCCGCCATAGGCGAGGCGTTCCGCGACCCCGCACGCACGACCGTCATCTACACCCCTGCCGTACCGGCCGACCACAGCGAGCTGCGCTGGTTCCGCGAGCACGGCTTCCGCGTGGTGAAGCGTTCGCAGGCGCTGGGAGTGCTCGCCGAGGGGCGGTACGTCATGGCCGTCGCCGGCACGCACGGCAAGACCACGACCTCGACCCTCGCGGCATGGCTCAACCACGCCGTCGACGGATGCGGCAGCGCATTCCTGGGCGGCATATCGAAGAACTTCGGCTCGAACCTCGTGCTCGGCGCAGGCGACCGTCTGGCCGTCGAGGCCGACGAGTTCGACCGCTCGTTCCTGCAACTGCATCCCGACGTGGCCGTTGTAACCTCGGCCGACGCCGACCATCTCGACATCTACGGCACGCACGAGGCCGTCAAGGAGGCTTTCGCGCAGTTCGTGTCGCAGATACGTCCGGGCGGCGCGCTGGTGATGAAGCTCGGCACGGACGTTGCCGTGCGCAACGGTGCGATAGATGTTTACAGCTACTCGTTCGATGCGCCGTGCGACTTCTACGCCACGCGGATATCCATAGCGCCGAGCGGCCACTACCGTTTCGACCTCGTCACGCCGTCGGGCACGATAGCCGAGTGCACGCTCGGCATTCCGGGCTGGGTCAACGTCGAGAACGCCGTGGCTGCATGCGCCGCGCTGTGGGTCGCCGAGCGGCGCGAGGGGCGCGATATCGACCCTGTGCGTCTGCGCGAGGCTCTGGCCTCGTTCTCGGGTGTGAAGCGCCGCTTCGAGTTCTATGTCAACACCCCGCGCCAGGTCTACATGGACGACTATGCGCACCATCCGCGCGAGCTGCTGGCGGCCATAACCTCGGTTCGCAGGATGTTCCCCGGGCGGCGCCTCACGGCACTCTTCCAGCCGCACCTCTACACCCGCACGCGCGACTTCTGCGAGGAGTTCGCCGAGGCTCTGTCCCACGCCGACGAGGTGGTGCTGCTGCCCATATACCCGGCACGCGAGGAGCCCATCGAGGGCGTCGCGTCGGAGAGCATCGCCCGGTCCGTGACCGTGCCCTGCCGCATCGTCGGGCGCGAACGTCTGGCCGAGACCGTGTCCGCGATGGATACCGACGTCACGGTGAGCTTCGGCGCGGGAAATATCGACGCCTGCTGCGAGGCATTGGCCGAAGTATTGCAGAGAAAGGCATAACGAACGACGAAAATGAACGGAGACTGGGGCAAGATAGCGAGATGGACGGTGCTTGGAGCGCTGTGGCTGGCCGTGGGAGCCTATGCGGTAGCCGCGGCGCGCATGGTCCATCGCCACCGCTCGGAGCTTCGGATTACGCACGTCGACATCGACATCGTCGACAGCACGGGCCACGGACGGCTTGTGTCGAGCGCCATGGTTCGCAGCTGGATAGCCCGCAGCGGCGTGAAAACAGTCGGCGAACCGGCCGCCGAGGTCGACCTTCGGGCGCTGGAACACGCCATAGGCAGCAACGGATTCGTCGACCGCGTGAAGGCGTCGGTAACATACGCCGGCCGCATCGAAATCCGTGTGAGCCAGCGCACTCCGTCGGTACGTCTGCTCTTCGACGGATACGACTGCTACGCCACCGACGACGGATACGTGTTCCCCGCACCGCGGCAGTCGTCGCTCTACCTGCCCGTGGTGACGGGTTCGTACCGACCGCCGTTTCCCTCCGACTTCTCGGGCGACACGGGCGCTCTGCTCGAAGAGAAAATCGCCGAGTCCAACGCGCGCATCGCCGAAATCGACCGTGAGAAGTACCCCTACTACCTTCGCGAACGCGAGGTTGCCGACAGCATGAAGGCCGTCAGGCGGATGTTCACCTCGAAACGCATGTTCGAGTCTCGCGCGGCCTTCGACGAGCGCGTGCGCCGCCTGCGCGAACACAAGGCCGCCCTGCGCCGCAGATACCGCTACCGCATGCGCGTCGTGGAGGAGAAGATCGACGCCGTCACGGCACGCCAGCAGGCCGAGCTGGCGGCGCAAAAAAAGTTGCGAAAAAGCTACGAAGATTTCCACAAACTCATTACCTTTGTAAATTGGATTGAAAGCGATGATTTTTGGAGGTCTGAGACCGTGCAAATCGTCGCCTCGTCGACCCCCGCAGGCGAGCTCGAAGTGGAACTCGTACCTCGCTCGGGTCGTTTCGTCGTCCTGTTCGGTCGCATAGGCACGAAGGAGGAGAACCGCGAAAAGCTCGACCGTCTGTCGGAGTTCTACCGCAAGGGGCTCGGCAGCATAGGATGGGACGAATACCGCACGATAAACGTGAAATACAAGGGACAGGTTGTTTGCGCTAAATAGTTTTAAGAAGTGGAAAAGAAGATTTATACGGTAGCCGTCGATCTCGGTTCGTCGAACGTCGTGGTCATCGTCGGTTCGAAGAACGACGACGGTTCGCTGCGCATCGAGAAGGTGGTTTCGAAACCCGCCGACGGCGTCAACGCTGGCGAAATCGAGAACATCGCATCGGTCGGCAACAGCATACGCACGGCGATGCAGGAGGTCGAGAGCGCTCTCGGCATCAGAGTGTCGGAGGTCTACACCGGCATCTCGGGCCGCTTCATGCGGTGCGAGAGCTATACCGACCATGTCTTCACCATCGACTCCCAGAGCGGGGTCAGCCAGCGCGATGTCGACGCTCTGTTCGAGCGCATGGCCAACGTGCAGGCGCCCGACGACGAGATAATCATGGACCGCATTCCGCAGAACTACATGGTCGACGACGACCACGAGGTGAAGAACCCCGTCGGCTCGTTCGGCAAGCGGCTTTCGTCGACCTTCAAGTTCATACTCTGCAAGCGCACGCCGCTCGACCGGCTGCGTCTGGCTTTCAACGGCCTGAACATCAACCTGCTCGGCATCTACCCGAGCATGCTCTCATCGGTCGAGGCCGTGGCTCTGCCCGAGGAGATCGAGGACGGCGTCGCGATTGTGAACCTCGGCGGCCACAAGACCGACGTTACGGTGGTCTACAAGAACGTCGTGCGCTACATCGCCTCGATACCCATGGGCGGCGAGGCCATCAACCACGACATCTGCACGCTCAGCATCCCCGAGAAGTATGTCGAAACGCTCAAACAGACCTTCGGCTCGGCCGTGGCCGCACTGTCCGACCACAAGACCATCAAAATCAAGGGCCGCACGCCTCGCGAATCGAAGTGCATCCAGGAGTACAACCTCGCCACGGCCATCGAGGCCCGCACGATGGACATAATCGACATGGTCAAGGACGAAATCGAGGAGTCGGGGTTCGCCGGCAAACTCACCTACGGCATCGTCCTGACAGGCGCCGGCGCCCGCATGCGCAATGTCGACGAGCTGTTCCGCCGCGAAACCGGCTTGGAGGTGCGAATCTCGGAGCACGACGTCAACCTCGCATCCGAAAAGCCCAACCGAACATACTATCCGGCCTGCTCCACGGCTTTGGGTCTTCTGATACTGGGCATCAAGGACGGCCGCAGCACCCTCGTGGCGCGTCAGATGCCGCAGTCCGTACAACATCCCGCCACGGCCCCCGACCCCAAGCCGGAGCCGCCGAAACCGGAACCGCCCAAGCCCGAGCCCAAGCCGGAGCCCAAACCCGAACCCGAGGAGCCCGTCGGCGGCCACGGAAAAATCCGCGGCTGGGGTTTTAAGAAGTGGAAAAGAAGATTTATACGGTAGCCGTCGATCTCGGTTCGTCG
>CAMWIG010000037.1 GCA_947174295.1 uncultured Alistipes sp.
GATGTAGATGCCGAGAAGTCTGCGGTTAAGCGAGCGTTTTTCTTTTCTGTCCATTTCCTTTTGTCAGTATTAACCGATGCAAAGATAACAATAAATTATGAAAAACAAATATTTTTTATCGTTTTTCGATAAAAATATTATTCGCAACGAAAAACAAGCCTTTGCAATCGTCGTTGCCTGCGTCTGCGCCGACGAATAACGTTTCGTAAAAATAAAGGAAATTTTTTATATTTGCATGTAAATCCCGATGATTATGGCAGAAAAAACAACATATCCCATGCGGGTCGAACCGCAGCATGTCGACTTCACGCTCCACGAGACTCTCGTGTCGCTCGGCGGTAATATTCTGAACGTTGCAGGCGTCGATGCCCAGGGCAAAGGCTTCGGCATCGATGTACTGGGGCGCGAAAATCTGTCGTGGGTGCTTTCGCGTCTGGCGATGGAGTTCGACTATCGCCCGGAACAGTACACCGATTACGGAATAACCACGTGGATAAGTGATTACAACCGGCTGATGTCGACGCGCAACTTCACGCTCACCGATTCGTCGGGGGTGGTGTTCGGCCGCGCCGTGTCGCAGTGGTGCATGCTCGACCTCGCGACCCGTTCGGCTGTCGACATGTCGACCACGGCCGAGTTGCACAGCCAGTGGATAGTCGACGCGCCGTCGCCGGCGGAGCGTCCGCGCAAGGTGGCGGCTCCGAGCGGCGAGCTGCTTGCAGCGGAGCATAGGGTCGTATACAGCGACATAGATTTCAACCGGCATGTCAATACGATGCGCTACATCGAGCTGATGATCGACATGCTTCCGATCGAGCTTCTCGCCGAGGAGCATCGCGTGCGCATGGATGTCAACTTCCTGCACGAGTCGCGCTACGGGCAGACTCTCGCGGTGACCTGCGCCGAGACCGGCGGCGAGTGGCGGTTCGAGATTCGCAGCGACGACGGCACGGTGTGTCTGCGTGCGGCCATGCGGTTCGAGTAGGGCGGTGCGGTATGCTTTTTGCGACGGTCGGGTAGTACCAAATTTCGATTCCTATGAAAAAATACCGTTGCAAACCCTGCGGCTGGATATACGACCCTGCCGTGGGTGACCCCGAGAGCGGCATCGCCGCAGGAACTCCGTTCGAGGATATACCCGACGATTGGGCGTGTCCCCTGTGCGGGGCCGACAAGAGCGATTTCGAGCCGATAGACTGAAAAGCGCTGTTTATGACGGCGGCGGACTCCTCGGAGAGTTCGCCGCCGCCGTCGTATAAGGCTTGGCCCGCGTTTTGCACTTCCGTTGCGAAAATTCTATTCGCTATGGATAAAGACAAACGACCTAAGAACAAGTACCAGAAGAGTATCGACCTGTTGAACGACGCTGTGGGCAAGGAGATTGCCACGTCGCTGCAATACATGTATTTCCACACCCATTTCGAGGATTCGCGCTACGAGTATCTGTCGAGCATCATGCGCGACAGCTCGATTGCCGAGATGCGCCACATCGAGGAGTTCGCCGACCGCATCCTCTTCCTCGAAGGCGACGTGGATATGAATCCCGAGTTCCGCACCTTGCAGGTCACCGAGCCGGCCGAGATGCTGCGGCTGGCGATAAAGCTGGAACAGAACACCATAATCGCCTACAACGAGGCGTCGCGCATATGCTCGGAGAACGGCGATGCCGTGTCGCACAAGATGTTTCAGGACATCATAGTCGACGAGGAACGCCACCTCGACACCTTCCGCACCGAGTTGCAGAACCTCACCGACTACGGCAAGGACTACCTCGCGCTGCAATCG
Organism: uncultured Alistipes sp.; assembly: GCA_947174295.1. GTDB lineage: Bacteria > Bacteroidota > Bacteroidia > Bacteroidales > Rikenellaceae > Alistipes. The sequence continues at coordinate 1,786 of CAMWIG010000037.1, forward strand.
GCCGCCGGAAGCAAGCATGCCGCACGGGAGATGCACCGCCACGCCCACGGCGAGCAGGAGTAGCCGCCGCGCGGCTGCCGGTACCTTCCCCGCACCTTTCGAGGTGCGGGGTTTTTCGTCGCGTGGCAGCGGCCGGGAGTGCAAAATCGCGTCAGGACGCCGGATATTCGGTTTATTTTCGTATATTTGTTCTGCTATGAAGATTACAGTATTGGGGCCCGCGCACCCTTATCGCGGTGGTTTGGCGTCGATTATGGAGACTATGGCGCGCACGTTCGCCGGTCGCGGCGACAGTGTCGACGTGGTGACGTTCACGCGTCAGTATCCCGAGTTTCTCTTTCCCGGAAAGAGCCAGACGGTAGATACGCCGCCGCCGGCCGACCTGCATATTGAGCGGGCGGTCGATACGGTGAACCCTTTGAATTGGCTCTCGGTGGGGCGCCGGCTGCGCCGCGAGCGGCCGGATTTCATCCTGATGAAGTACTGGACGCCATTCATGGCGCCCTGCTTCGGCACCATAGCGCGTCTCGCCCGCGGGAACGGCCATACGAAAGTGCTGTGCCAGATAGACAATGTCGAGCCGCACGAGCACCACATCGTCGACCGTCCGTTCAACCGCTGGTATCTGGGCGCCGTCGACGGGTTCGTCTACATGTCGGAGCAGGTGCACGGCGAACTTAAAGCCTACACCGACGCACCAGCCCTGTTCTCGCCGCATCCGATGTTCGAGAACTTCGGCGACAAGGTCGACCGCGAGGAGGCATGCGCAGCGCTCGGACTCGACCCGAAGTGCCGCTATGTCATGTTCTTCGGTCTCATACGCGACTACAAAGGGCTCGACATGCTGCTCGATGCTTGGGCGGCGCTGCGGCGCGAGGGGCGTCTGTCGGCCGACTGCCGGTTGATTGTCGCGGGTGAGTTCTATACTCCGAAAGAGCCGTATGTGGAGCGTATCGAGCGGTCGGGCATAGCCGGCGACGTCGTTCTGTGCGACCGCTTCATTCCCGACGGCGAGGTGCGCTATTTTTTCTCGGCGGCCGATGCCGTGGTGCTGCCGTACCGCACGGCCACGCAGAGCGGCGTGACGCAGATAGCTTACAAGTTCGACCTGCCGATGATTGTCACCGATGTCGGCGGTCTTCCTGAGATAGTCCCCGACGGCCGGGCAGGCATAGTGTGCCGGCCCGATGCGGAGTCGCTGGCCGATGCCGTGGCACGGCTGTACGAGGGCGACACGCTCGACGTGTTCCGTCGCAACATACTCGTCGAAAAGCGCCGCTTCTCGTGGGACGAGATGTGCGACCGTCTGACCGAGGTCTACGAAATGGTCAGGTAGTGTGCAGTCATGCGAAAAGGCCCGCGATTCGTTCGCGGGCCTTTCTCGTTTCGACATTCGGAGCCGTTGTTATTTTTTGATGTTGGGCTCTTCGAGACCGTAGCCCTTGCGCTTGTCCTCGACTTTGAGGTAGAGGCTGAACACGAGCGCCAGCACGCCGAACGATGCGAAAATCATCATCGGCACGGTATATCCGCCCGTGGCGTCGAGTACGTTGCCGATAAGCAGCGGAACGATGCACAGACCGATATTCTGAATCCAGAAGATGAGGCAGTAGGCCGAGCCGAGAATCTTCTCGTCGATAATCTTCGGCACCGAGGGCCACAGAGCGGCCGGAACGAGCGAGAACGATACGCCCAGCACTACGACGATAAGTACGGCGAACCACTTGGCCGGGTAGAGCGGAAGCAGGAATGCGAAGCTCAGGTGGCAGGCAATCATGATAATCGAGCCGACCATGAGCATCGTGGCGCCCTTGCCGCGGTAGTCGAGCAGACCGCCGAGCAGCGGCGTGAGCAGCATTGCCAGAATCGGGAAGCAGCTGAACAGACGGGCTGCCGTGCCGGCGTCGACGCCGAGCGTCACTTCGAGGAAGTTGGGAGCGTAGCGCTGGAAGGGGAATATGGCGCTGTAATAGAGTACGCACAGCAGTGCCACGAGCCAGAACATTTTGCTCGAAAAGATTTTGCCGAGATCCGAAATCTGGAACTCTTCGTCCGACGACTTTTCGGCCGACATCTCGCCCGAGGCGATGAGCTGGCTGTCGAGTTTGTGGTCCATGAGCGAGAAGACCGTGTAGCACAGCAGACCGATGATAAGCAATGCGGTGCAGAAGCCTACGGGAGCGACAATCGACTTGTCGAACATGTCGGATACCATCGGTGCAGTCCACATCACGGCGAAGACTCCCAAACGCGCGATAGCCATTTCGAGACCCATTGCAAGAGCCATCTCCTTGCCCTTGAACCACTTGGCTATGGCCTTCGATACGGTCGTGCCGGCCATTTCGCATCCGCAGCCGAAAATCATGAAGCCCAGCGATGCCATCTTAGCGCTGCCCGGCAGCACCGTCCACCACGAGTCGAGCCACTCGCAGAGAGCTGTCTGCTGAAAGAAATCGCTGATGCCGATATACTTGATTACCGCACCGGCGACCATCAGCGACGCCGAGAGCAGACCGGTGAACCGGATGCCCATCTTGTCCAGAATGATGCCTGCGAAAATCAGGAAGAAGCAGAATACATTGAGGAAGTACTCCGAGGCGGCGTAGGTGCCGAATGTTCCGCTGTCCCATCCGCGAGCCGACTCGACGAGCGATTTGAGTGGTGACATGACGTCGACGAACATGTAGCCGAAGAACATCATCAGGGCCACCAGAACGAGGGCCGTCCAACGAACTGGCGCCGAATCGTTCAACTTTCTTTGTAAGGTTTGTGTCATTTTCGTTATTTTAAATTTGGATTATGTTCTATTGCATCTTCGAGTACTCTTTCAGCAGTTCGTAGGCGTGCTCGATGCCCAGCTCTCCGGCTTTCGAGATGTCGAGACAGCCCTTGCGCGTATCCTTCATGAATATCTGCGTCAGTCCGCGGTTGTAGTACGCCTCGGCGAACGACGGGTTGAGCTCTATGGCTCGCGAGTAGTCGGCGAACGCCTCGGGCAGACGTCCCGACAGCGCTTGCAGATTGGCGCGGTTGTACCAGAAGTAGGCGTAGTCGGCGTAGAGTTTCAGCGCCTTGTTCATGTCGGCTATTGCCTCCTCGTAGTCGTATGACCGTGTGCGGTTGTTTTCCAGACGGTTGGCCGGGTCGGTGTCTATGCTGATGCGCTGGTAGGAGTTGTCGATGGACGATATGAAGTCTATCATCTCGGCGCGTGTCGTCGCCCGGTTCATGTAGAGGAACGGGTTGGCAGGGTAGGCGTCGATAGCCGCCGTGTAACTCGTGACGGCGCTGGTGTACTGTTTGATAAGCGACTGTGTTATACCGCGTTCGAAGAGGGTAGTCCACTCCTGGTCGCCGGCCTTGATGCGCTCCGAGAGCGCACGGTCGAGCGACAGCAGCGAGTCGGCCTCGATGTTGCTCGGGCCGGCCGCCACGGTCAGCAGAGGATTGCCTATTCGGCGGCGGAAGTCCTCGTCGCGCTGCGTGCGGTAGGTGTGTGTCTGCGGCAGCACGGCCGCAGTATCGGCTCGCATGACGGTGAATTTGAACATCGGCAACAGCGCCAGCCCCTGCTCGCCCGACTGGCTCGCGGCGAGACGGTCGAGTCTGGATGTTCCGGCGAACTTGCTGTCGAACGACAGCAGGCGGTCGAACTTCTGCGTCGTGTCGGCATATATCGAGTAGGTGCTGTCGCGTTCGAGACGCGCCTTGTAGGCCGCGATTTTGCGGTCGGCGATGTTGCGGTCGCTGCGCGCTCCGCGCATGTCGTTCATCGCGGCACGCATGTAACTGCGGTTTATATAGGCGTTCGCGAAGTCGGGGTAGAGCTCTATGGCACGCGTGTAGTCGTCGACGGCCTGTTCGGCGTTGCCGAGCTGCGCATGGATGTTGGCGCGGTTGTAGAACACCAGAACGTTGTTCGGGGCGTAGCCGGCCAGCTTGTCGAAGTCGTCGAGCGAACGGTGGTAGTCGCCTATCTGTGCCCGCACGATACCGCGGTTGAAGTAGGTGATGGCATTCGTGGAGTCGATTTGCAGCACGCGGTCGAAGTCGCCGAGCGCCTGCATCGGGCGGTTGGTGTCGGAGTATACCAGCGCGCGGTTGAAGAACGAGACGATGTAGGTGGAGTCGCAGCCGACAGCCTTGTCGAAATCGGCCTCGGCCTCGGCATAGCGCTGCTGGCGCATGAAGAGCTCGCCGCGGCGGTTGTATCCGTCGGGATTCTCGCGGTTGGTGCGTATGGCCGTGTCGAAATTGTCGTAGGCGCGTGTGGTGTCTTTGAGGTGCAGATAGCACAATCCGCGGTTGATATAGGCCTCGGCGACCTTCTTCTCGTAGAGGATGAAGGTGTTGAAGTCGGATATCGCATCGTCGAACTGCTGGTTCATCAGCCGCGTGACACCTCGGTAGTAGTAGGGGCTCGGGCGGTCGGGCCGCAGGTCGATGGCTTCGCGGAAATCGTTCAGTGCGTCGTCGTAATTGCCTAATTGCAAACGTGTTATTGCGCGATATGTGTATGCGTTCGTGTAGACGGGGTTCTTCTCTATGGCAATCGAGAAGTCGGATTCGGCGCCGAGCAGGTCGTCGAGGTTGTGTTTGGCGATGCCGCGCAGGAAGTAGGCTTCGTAGACATCGTCGTCGAAGCGCAGCAGTGTGTTGAGCGTGCGGATTGCTTCCTGGTAGTCGTTGTTCATCATCAGCGAACGACCCATCCAGAAGTAATAGTCCTTGTTGTATTGCGCACGCGCCTCGTTCGTCCCGCACAGTAGCAGGGTGAATAGGGTAGCGATGTACAATATGACTCTTTTCATCTTCATTTCTCGACTCTTCGACTCCGATATAACGGTGCGCCGAATGAATTATTATATATAGGTGATTGGCGAAATGTCGTCCGAAACAAAATATTTCCTCTCGATTAATCCATCGTCTCCGATTTTGAACACCGAGACCACTATGCGCATGGACTGCCAGACAGAAAAGCAACGCTGCTATGTAGGTCTGCCGGCTGTTCGCACGTGGGGCTGTTTGCTGCGGGGTACGCTGCGCGTTATTCCTGCTCGTAGCCGAAGCTGCGCAGTGCGCGGTCGTTGTTGCGCCAGTCGTCGTTGACCTTCACGAACAGTTGCAGGAACACCTTCTTGCCCAGGAAACGCTCCATATCCTCGCGGGCCTGCTGGCCTACGCGTTTGAGCTTCTCGCCGCGGTGACCGATGACGATGCCTTTCTGCGAGTCGCGCGCTACGTAGATGTTGGCCGATATGCGGTCGATGCCAGGCTCCTCCTTGTAGGACTCGATGGCGATTTCGCAGCAGTAGGGTATCTCCTTGTCGTAGTTGAGCAGAATCTTTTCGCGTATGATTTCCGATGCGAAGAAACGCAAAGTCTTGTCCGTGAGCGTGTCCTTGGGATAGAACGGCTCGCCCTCGGGCAGACGCTCCACAATCAGACGCATCAAACCGTCGAGGTTGAACGACTCCTTGGCCGATACGGGAACTATCACGGCGTCGGGAAGTTCGGTGCGCCACCTGTCGACCAGCGCTTCGAGCGCTTCGGGGGTAGTGAGGTCTATTTTATTGATTACCACGAGTGTCGGCACGCCGCTCAGACGTATTTTGCCGACGATTTCGGCGCCCTGCTCGTCGTTCTGTTCTACGGTGTCCGTGACGTAGAGTATCACGTCGGCATCCTGCAACGCTCCGCGAACGAACTTCATCATCGACTCTTGGAGTTTGTAGTTGGGTTTCAGTATACCCGGAGTGTCGGAGTAAACTATCTGAAAATCATCGCTGTCGACAATTCCCATGATTCTGTGGCGTGTGGTCTGTGCCTTCGAAGTGATAATCGACAGACGTTCGCCTACCAGAGCATTCATCAGTGTCGATTTGCCGACGTTGGGGTTGCCTATGATGTTTACGAATCCAGCTTTGTGCATGTTTTAATAATCTATTATTTCATGCAAATATACGAATTTATTTTGCATTTCCCCGATGAGTGGTATCTAAGCCGAAGCCAAAGATGCGAAAATTCGATTGTACCGAGACGAAGTGTCCGAAAAGCGGCGGTTCGGTTATGTGGATTCAGGCGTGCTGACGGTGTGTCTTTGATTACGGATGTCGGAGTGTATGTATATCCGTGGTGCCGGATATACGTCTCTGAATACTTGTTGTGGAGATATTTTCAGTGTAACCGTCGTTTGCGTTCTTTGCTTTGTTGTCCATTGGAGACTAAACGGTTGCGAAGAGTGTGAATTGCACGGTATTTCGGGTCACGATGTTTTGACTCAATATCGGCTTATGTTAAAAATGCCAAATACCGGGCGATTTAAGTTATTCAGAAGCCTTACGAATAACCTTTATAAGGCAATAGAAAAAGACCAAAACGAGAGCCATTACAATGCCAACGCAGAATAGAATCTGCAAAAACTCATCGAACCAATCAGGCAAAAAACCATTTTTTACGGGGGTAGGTGTTGTTATAATTTCCGTAGCTGCTTGGGTAAATATGTATTCTATTACTTTCATGACACAAATATAATAAAACATATTAATTTAACAAATTATTCCAAAACAACTCATTCAGCACATGAGAGAGAATCCGAGCAAATAGCCATTTCGCAACGGTATTACATGCTCGCGGGCGGATAACAAATTGACTCAATATCGACATTATGTTAAATTATGTAAAAAGATAGGGAAATATCCGTTGTCATTTTATTCGTTCATATAATTATAGGTGTTGCATATAAATCTTTTGCAGCCGTACTGATGCAGGTATCGGTTCATGGCCGGGTGCGGTCGGAATTTCTCGATGCTTCGTTTGAGCTGCGAGAAGTCGGCTGAATGCAATGGCCGGCTTCGAGGCCTCGGTGCGTCCATTCGCTGCGGTGGTTTGGGTTTACATAATAAACCGAGTGCCCGGATAATCAGGATGACTCCGAAGCGAACGGACATGTTTGCCGCAAAGGACTCGCAATGACATCCGGCAGAGAGCTTGTCGGTGTTTTGCGGTGTAAATCTTCTTCTGCGGTGCTGGCCGGCTGATTTTCGCAAACCGTATGATAGTCGGATTTACGTGCTGGAAAACAGCGTGTTGAATAGTCTGAAAGGCGGATTTTAACCGCCTGAGAATGCGATGGGAAAATGTTCGCCGGATTCCGCCCCGGAATATCCGGTTCCTGAGAGGTTGATTCTGCGTCGTGTCGCGGAGCTCGGAGGTCGCAGAGTTCGGACGGCGGGCCGCGGTTCATGTATGCGGCATGTCACGATGTCCGCATTTGCAGTGACGCGCGGAAAACTCCGCCGGTGTCGTCGGGCGAAGTTTAGCGTTTGGGCGTAAAGCTGTCGAATGTCTTGTCGGAATAGAACACGACGATGCGCTCGACGGCAGCGCCTGTTGCCGAGCGGGTCGGAATCTCAATGCCGAGTGGCGGGACGTCGGTGGGTGTTTCGGTTTTCGAAGGTTCGGCCGGGCGGCCGGTCGGAAAAGCCGGCGGGGCGAAAAAATCTCCTTGAACGGAATTCGCCGCGGCACTCCTTGCCGGTTGTTCGGATTCCGCCGCAGTGTCGGCATTCGGTTCTGCCGTGAGAGGCTTGCCGGACGGTGTGCGTGCCGCATCGCGGAGCATCTCTTCTTCGTCGAGCAGCAGCCAGCCGGGGCGTACATTCGGAAACGTGTGCAGGATTTTTTTCAGTAATTCGTAGCTCGGTTTGTTTCGCCCGGAGAGGATATGGGATATTGTCGCCGGTTGAATTTCGAGTTTCTCGGCGAACGCGCTGCGGGACATTTTATGCTCCGCATCCATCAATTGTTGCAATTTTACCCTCATACGGCTAATTTTTTACAAATATAAAAACTTTTCTTTTGTAAAACAAGGGAAATTTACTTTTGTTAAAACGTGTGTTACATGGATTGATTTTACAATTGTAACGCCAAACAAAATGTTAAATTTATCTTTTGTATATTATATGCACTAATAATTCGCATAATAGCATGTAATCAATTGATTACTCGGGTATACTGCATTGGTATTATTCGTAGTGGCGAGCACGTATGCGATTATTCTCATATATACGTATCGAGCTTATGTATTATTGAATATAAAATACGTAAACGGGTGGTTTTTAGTGGATATAGATATGTATTGTTCAGTGTTTGAATGCGTCGCGGTTCGGTAGGATTTGTTGCTGCTCAGGCGTGCGTCTGATTTTGGTATGTTGTAAAACTTGGAACTATTTGCAAGCTTCCGGGTTTACAAATGCGATTACAATTGTAAATTTGCATCAAATCTCTTATTTTACATTTGTAATCAACCCACCCTATCGGTGTGCATTTTAATCGAAAAATAAACTTTGTGAATAATCTTTCGTATCGGTTTCTCTCGTTTGTATTATCCTTTGAATATTATGTTAAATAGCGAAGTGCCGGCATGTAAAAAATAAAGGGTATCATATTGATACCCTATTGTTTGTATTTATGTAAAATGTATTTTATCCGTTGATTTTATCGACGATTTTCTGGAATTCATCCGGGGTTAATTTCAACTTTTCGCGGCTGAAATCTACGTCCTTTTCGCTCTTTATGGGGATTAAATGGATATGTGCATGCGGTACTTCGAGGCCTAAAACCACCACTGCGACTCTCGTGCAGTCCATATTTTTTTTAAGGCGCTCCGCTACCCTCTTCGCGAATATGCTCATGTCGGCCAGGGTGCGGTCGTCGAGGTCGAAAATGTAGTCGGTCTCCTGCTTCGGTACGACCAGTGTGTGGCCCTCGGTAAGCGGGTTGATGTCGAGGAATGCGAAGTAACGTTCGTCCTCGGCGACTTTGTAGCACGGAATCTCTCCGTCGATGATGCGTGTGAAAATTGATGCCATATTGTCGATAGTTTTAAATGTCGGTATTCTCCTCCTCCGAGTCGGCAATCATGCGTCGCGTCGAGCAGATGCTCAGCACGGGAGCAATGCCGTTCATCGTTACTATTATAACCCAATCCCATTTTGCCGCCGCGGCCGCGCATATGTCGAATGCGGCAACCGCGGCCAGCCAAATGTACTGGTATCTCAGCTGACGATGCAGTCTTTGCGGCTGCATCGTCGACTTTCGCCAGCGGAGCTCCTCCTCGGTATACTCTTTTTTCATGAATCGGCAGTTTTGCTTATCGCAAATATAGCGATAATATCCGTATGCCGCTTCCGCTCTGTCGCAAAAAAATGAAAACGGGCTGCCATGCCCGTCACAATCTTCGCCGTTGTCGATTGTGTCATGGAGCCCGTTTTCGCGTTCGTCTATGACGCGTCATGCCATCGGGTGAATGACGCGGTTCGTCGGTCGGCAGAGACGCCGCTTTGACTGCGGAGCGCTACCCTTTTCGTTTTCGCCGCCGCAAGGCCTCCTCGTGCAGCTTGCGGCGTTCGACGGCGATACGCTCCTTCATCAGCTGCGGCAGCATGTCGGTGTCGGTTGATATGGCTTCGAGGCATACGCCGTATGATACTCCGAAAAGAGGCAATACGTGGTTGAGCCATACTTTGCGGTAGTTGCGGTCTTGTCTGTGGGCTTCGTAATGTTCGTCGACGACCTTCTTTATGTCGTGAGCCCGTTTGAGTGAACTAAGGTTTTTCTTCATTTTAAGTAAAAGATAATGGCGTCGAAGGTGACGGTGGCGCAATTTCGTTACTATCGGCGCTAAAACAAAATAGTTTTACCTCTACGGTAAAACTATTTTCCGATGCGTCGCGATTCGGCCTTTGCGGGCGGATTAGACGCAGTATGCACCACCCTTTCGCCGGGGATTATTCCTCGAACTTGGGTTTGAGAATTTCCGAGTATATGACGGCGTCGCGCAGGTTGAAAGTCGAAGCCTGCGATGCCTGCTCCTCTGCTGCGGGAGCGCCTATCTCGCCTGGCGGCGGGGGCGTCGGCACTGGCTGCGTCGTCGTCGGACGCGGAGCCGCAGCAGCCTGGCTCTTCGCTGCCGCAGGCGCGGTATTTCTCTTCTCGCGTTTGGGCTTGGGCGCGGCCGTCTGCGACCGGTCGAATGCGTCTGCCGGTACGAACGGCGGCATCGCAGGTTTCGAGGTCTGTTTCCCGGCTTTTTTGCGTGCGTTCTCCTTTATGCTCAATCCTCCTGCGACTATCACTAATATAGCCCATATGATGCTGCCGATGCTCATATTGTTTCCGTTTTTAGTTGATTTTGCGTTTTACGCTCTCTATTCCCTTTATCTTGCGTATCTTGTCCAGCAGGGCGTTCAGACTCTCCACGTCGCGCACGTAGACGCCCAGCCTGCCCTCGAAAATCCCGTCGTGGCTCAGGATGCTTATCTCGCGTATGTTGGTGCTGAAATCGCCCGTAATGACTTGCGACAGGTCGAGCAAAAGCCCCATGCGGTCGATGCCGCGAAGCTCGATATTGGACAGATAGGACATGGCCTTGTGCTGCGACCACTTGATTTCGTCCTTGATGATGTTCTTGCCGAAACGGGCCGCCAGGCGGTTCAGCTCGTCGCACGTCGATTTGTGGACTATGATTTTGCCGCTCGACGGCTCCCGGAAACCCACGACGCTGTCGCCCGGAATCGGCTTGCAGCACTCGGCGATGACGAACTCGTCGGGTGTCTTTTGTGCGGCGGGCGGTGTCTCGCCCGACTCTGCGCCGAGCGGCCGGGCGTCGTCGTCCTCCTTGTCTTCTTTCTTATTTATGAACAGAGTCCAGAATTTCAGTATTTTGTTCGACGAACTGGACTTTATGACTCTTTCGAGGTCGTGCAGGTCGATTATCCCGGCGCCTATCTTGCTGTACAGCTCGTCCTTGTTGCTGCAATTGTACGCCGGTATTATCTTCCGCAACACTCTGCCGCTCGGGTTGTTGATATTGAACCTTTCGAGCTTCTCTTTAAGTATGGCGTGCCCGCGCTCGACATTGTTCTGCTGTTCGCGTTTGAGAAAACTCTTTATGCCCTGCTTGGCTTTGGCGGTAGTCACTACGTCGAGCCATTCGGCTTTCGGACGGGCTGTGTCGGCGGTTATTATCTCTATCTGGTCGCCGCTGTGCAACACGGTGGTTATCGGCTCTATCTTGTGGTTGATTTTGGCGCCTATGGCGCTGTTGCCGATTTTCGAGTGGATGTCGTATGCGAAATCGAGCGCCGTGGCGCCGTTGGGCAGTTTGCGCGACTCGCCTTTCGGCGTGAAGACCACGATTTCGGAGATGTAGAGTGACAGCTTGAAGTTGTCGAGGAAGTCTATTGCGTTCTCCGTCGGCGAGTTGAGCGCATTGCGAATCTTTTTCAGCCATTTGTCGAACTCGTCCTCGTTCTGCGAGATGGTAGCCTTCTTGTATTTCCAGTGTGCGGCGAATCCGCGCTCGGCGATATCCTCCATTCGCTGAGTGCGGATTTGAACCTCGACCCACACGCCGTCGGGCCCCATGAC